>NZ_JBHWDU010000006.1:0-173661 GCF_042734825.1 Kitasatospora sp. NPDC059648
AGCCCCCGGAGCGGCCACCCCCGGAACCGCCCCGGCACCCACCCTCCCGAGAGCCCACCCCACCCCCAGAACCCCCCACCTCCCCCCCCCGCCCAGAAAAGCCAGAAGGCCCGGAGCCACCCCGGCCCCGGGCCCCACCCATCCCCTCATCCGATCAGATCCAGGGACCCCGCCAAGTTCCCCGTTCCGATCAGGTCATAACCCCCCGCCAGCACCAGGAACAGCAGCGCCGCCACCGTCACACCCGTGTAGTGCAGCCGCCCGAACACCCCCCACCATCCCCGCCGCCAAGCAACCACCGCACAGACCACCATCAGCAGCGTCAGCACGGCCGCCCCCAGGTACATCGCCGGCACCACCTTCAGCAGCGCGGAGTCCCCCAGGAACAGCGTCTGGTTCAGCGCATTGGAGTCCGAGGTCAGCAGCGCGAACCCCGCCGTCGCCACCACCAGCACCGCTCCCGTCAGCCACCCCAGCAGCCGAGCCACCGGCTGCCCGGCCCGCCCCTTGCCCCGAGCCGCCCGCACCACCGCCGCGACGCCCCATCCGAGCACCGTCAGCACCAGCACCGCCAAGCTCCCCAGAGCGACCCGCTGGTGCAGCTCCGGAGCCTGGTACCACGCCAACGGCTCGTAGGCGATGGTCGGGTCACCGTCCGTCAGCATCGAGGCGACCTCCCCGTCCCCGTTCAGCTCGAAGGCGATCTGCGCACTGCCGCCCACCTGCTGGAACAGCCCCGGCTGCACCTGCTCCCACTGGGTGTCCCCCGCCGAGGGATCCCGGGTGACCGGCCCGCTCACGACCAGCCGCCCGTCACGCGCCGCGATGTGCACCGACCCCATCAGCGCCGCCGCCTTGGTCAGGTTCGACTGGCTCACCCGCGTCGACCGGAAGTCCCCGGTGAACTTCGAAAGGTCCCCGCCCACAGCACCCGCACCCGCACCCGCACCCGCACCCGCACCCGCAGCACCACTACCCGCAGCCCCCGCAGCCGGGTAGAAACGGTCCACGAAGTCGTTCAGCACCTGCTGGGTCATCCACCCCCCGGTGCCCCCCTCCCCGTCCCCGTTCACGGTCACGTACAGCCCGACCCCCCGCGCCGGCAGCAGCGCCAGGTTGCTGTGGAACCCGGGCACGTCCCCGTCCTTGACCAGGAGCTGCTGCCCGTTCCGGTTGCGCTGTTCGAGCAGGTACGCCATCCCGGGCATCCGCTGGTCCGGCCCGAAGTGCCGGGCGAGCAGCAGGGCGGCGCCCTCCCGGTCCAGGATCGACCGGCCGTCGAAGGTCCCGCCGTGGAGCTGGGCGAGCATCAGCCGCCCCATGTCACCCGCCGTGGTGACGGCGGCCGCGCCGGTCGGGGTCAGCGGCCCGTACAGCCCCTTGGTCTCGGTCTGGCCGCCCCCTTCAGGGCGGTACCCGTGCGCGAGGTCGGCGTCGACGGGGGCGGGGTGCGGCTGGGTGAAGGTGGTGTGCTCCATCCCGAGCGGCTGCAGGACGTGCTGGGCGACGTACTGGTCGAACGGCTGACCGGAGACCACCTCGACCAGGTAACCGGCGAGCGCGACACCGTAGTTGTCGTACGCGGCGGTCGCCCCGGGGGCCCGGACCCGGTCCGGCTGGTGGGCGGCCAGCGCGGCCCCGAGGCCGCCGTTGTTCCGGGGCTCGGCCTCCGCCAGCCCCATGAAGGTGTCGTCGAAGCCGCCGGTGTGGGTCAGCAGGTTCTCGACGGTGACCGGGTGCCCCGGGTAGCTGTCCCGGATCTTGAAGGTGGTCAGGTAGGTGTTGATGTCCGCGTGCAGGTCCAACTTGCCGGCCCGGACCTGCTGGAGGACGGCGACGGCGGTGAACACCTTGGCGTCGGAGCCCATGAAGAAGGCCGTCCGGGCCGGGTCGACGGGCTTGCGGTTCGGCACGTCGGAGACCCCGTACCCGCCGGCGAAGACCTGCTTCCCGCCGGCCACCACGCTCACCGCCGCGCCGGGGATCTTGTGCTCGGCGAGCAGTTTCGGCACGATCTCGTCGAACAACTGCTTCACCGACCCGGAGTCGGGTGGTGCCGTAGAGCCGCCCGCCGCTGCCGAACTACCGCTGGCCACCGTCGTGGTGGCCGCGTGGGCACGGTCCGGCGTGAGCCCGTACAGGAACAGACCGATGGCCGCCAGAACCATGACCAGTCGGACCCAACCCCGCTTGACCAGCGGCCGGTTCGCCTCCACGCGTCGCTCGCTCATGGTGAACTCCCGTTCTGCACAAGTTGATTGTGGAAGCTCCGGCGCGCTGTGGCGGGTCGCCTCCCGACACCGACAACACTAGGAGGGACGCCCTTCCCCGGGACATGGCCTCTGGTCGTCGATCGGGGGGTGTACCCAGGTACCACCAAGAGGGGTCCAGGGCCCAGTGATCGGAATCGCGGCGGACGGCAGTCTGGATGTCGTCAGCAAGCAACGGGTAGGGATACCGGCCGCGAGGCCGTCACGGAAGGGGCCGAGCGGTCATGACCAGCAGCATCACCACGGGAGTTGTGAACAACGTGCAGAACACCGACACCACGACCGGCCGATCCGGGCGCAACCCGCTCCGGGCGCTGGGCAACGCCATCCGGTCCTGCCTGCGCGGCCCGGTCCTGGCCGCCCTCGCGGTGCCGCAGGTGCTGCTGCTCACCGCGGCCACGGTCGCCGCCTCCCTGCTGGGCCTGGGCGTCGGCGCGCTGCTGGTGCCGCCCACGATCCTGGCGATCCGCGGCCTGGCCGACCTTCGGCGCCGGCTGGCCGCCAACTGGACCGGCGTCGAGATCCGCGACCCCTACCAGCCGCTTCCGGACGCCGAGGCGGGCTTCAAGGGGGCCTGGAAGCGCTGCCAGGCGATGCTGTCCGACCCGGCCTCCTGGCGTGACCTGCTCTGGCTGCTGGTCGACCCGGTGATCGGCTTCACGCTGGCGGTCCTCCCGCTCGCGGTGGTCGCGTACGGCGTCCTCGGCCTGCTGCTGCCGCAGCTCTGGCAGTCGATCGCCGACAACGGCGGCAACACCTGGTACCTGTGGATCCACGTGACCGACTCGGGTGCGGCCGGCACCGCCGCACTGTTCGGCGTCCCGGTGATGCTGGCCGGCCTGGCCATCGCCCCCGGCGTCATGCGGGCCCACACCGCGCTCGCCAAGTCGCTGCTCGGCCCGACCGCCCGTACCGAGGCGCTGGCCGCCGAGCGCAAGGTCGCCCACCTCACCGAGACCCGGCGCGACGCGCTGACCACCCAGGCCGCGGAACTGCGCCGCATCGAGCGGGACCTGCACGACGGGGCGCAGGCCCGACTGGTGGCCATGGGCATGAACCTGGGTGTGGCCGAGCGCCTGGTCGAGCGGGACCCGGAGGCCGCCAAGCAGCTGCTCGCCGAGACCCGCCAGGCCTCCGCCTCCGCCCTGAACGAGCTGCGCGACCTGGTCCGCGGCATCCACCCGCCGGTGCTGGCCGACCGCGGTCTCGCCGACGCGGTCCGGGCCCTGTGCATGGACAGCCCGCTGAACGTGACCGTCTCCGCCGACCTGCCCGGCCGCCCCGAAGCCCCGGTCGAGTCCGCCCTCTACTTCGCCGTCTCCGAGGCCCTCACCAACGCCGCCAAGCACGCCGGCGCCAGCCACGTCGACGTCCAACTGTGGTACGAGAACGGCACCCTGAAGGCCCAGGTCACGGACGACGGCACCGGCGGCGCCGACCCCTCCCGCGGCACCGGCCTGCGCGGCCTGGAGCGCCGACTTGCTACCTTCGACGGAGTCCTGGCCGTCCGCAGCCCGCTCGGCGGCCCCACGACCCTGACGATGGAGCTGCCGTGCGAGTTGTACTCGCGGAGGACCTCTTCCTCCTGAGGGACGGTCTGATCCGGATGCTGCAGGCTTACGACTTCGAGGTCGTGGCCGCGGTGGACACCGGACCGGACCTCCTCCAGGCCCTCCTCACCGAACGTCCGGACGTGGCAGTCGTCGACGTACGACTGCCACCGACGTTCACCGACGAGGGCCTGCAGGCGGCTCTGGAAGCGCGCCGGCAGATCCCCGGTCTGCCGGTGCTCGTGCTTTCCCAGTACGTGGAGCAGCTCTACGCCAAGGAGTTGCTGGCCGACGGCAGCGGAGCGATCGGCTACCTGCTGAAGGACCGGGTCTTCGACCCCGACGAGTTCGTGGCCACCGTCCACCGGGTGGCCGCGGGCGGCACCGCGCTCGACCCCCAGGTGATCGCGATGCTGGTCAGCAACACCGAACGCACCAAGCCGCTGGAACGCCTGACGCCGCGTGAGCGGGAGGTGCTGGAGCTGATGGCCGAGGGGCGTTCGAACGGGGCGATCGCCGAGCGGATGGTGATCACCGAGCGCGCGGTGAAGAAGCACACCGCCAACATCTTCCTCAAGCTCGACCTGCCCCCCTCCGAGGAGGACCACCGCCGGGTGCTGGCGGTGCTGGCCTTCCTCCAGGTGGCGCCCTGATCCGCTACGACGCGGTCTCCCCGGCCACCCAGCGCAGGTAGCCGGGGCTGCCGGACACCACCGGCACGGCGATCACCTCGGGCGTCTCGTACGGGTGCCGGCCGGCGACGAACCCGGCCAGCCGGTCGGCGAGTTCGGCCCGGGTCTTGAGGTCGATCCGCCACTCCTCGGCGTCCTGCACCTCACCCTCCCACCAGTACACCGAGCGGACGGGGTACACCTGCGCACAGGCCGCCAGCCGCTCCCGCACCACGGCGGCCGCCAGGTCCCGGGCCTGCTCCTCGCTCTCGTGGGTGGTGGTCACCACGACGAAGCCCTGTTCGTTCGCTGTCATGCGTCGACCCTAGGGCCCCGAAGCCCGGAAGCCCGGAAACCCAGAAGCCCGGAAACCCGGAAGCCCCCGCCCGTCGCAGCCTCGGAGGCGACGGACGGGGGCGGCTCTCAGTCCCGGCGGGCGGTGTGGACGGTCATCGCCGAGAGGTAGAAGGCGTCCGATCGGTGCAGGACGCCGGTCGGGGCGTCCGGCTCGATCAGCGCCTCCAGGGTCGCCCGGTCCTGCGGGTCGAGCACCTCGGCGAGCTGGTCGTGGCGCCGGACGAGCTGGGCCCGCAGGTACTCGCGGACCGGCCGGGCCAGCGGGGCCGGGTGGTCGACCAGGAAGGTGCGGGTGCCGCTGGGGACGAGTCCGGCCCGCCGCAGCATGGCCGGCCAGTCCTCGATCTCCTCGGTGGTGCCGGGCAGTTCGGCCCGCATCGCGGCGAAGCCGGCCTCGTGCACCGCGTCCAGCCGGGCCTGGAAGCCGGGGCGCCCCAGGCCGAAGTCGCGGGGCAGGTAGCGCGCCGGCAGGCCACTCTCGGCGACCGCGAGCAGTCCGCCGGGCCGCAGCCGTCCGGCCAGGGCGGTGAGCGCGCCCTGCTGGTCGCCGAGGTGGTGGATCGCGTTGCCGGACCAGATCAGGTCGGCCTCGCCGAGCTTGTCGAACTCGGCCGGCAGGTCCGCCTGCTGGGTGCCGAGGCGGCCGCCCGAGCGGGTCCGGGCGCGTTCCAGCAGGGCGGCCGACTGGTCGACGGCGACCACCTCGGCCGCCGGGAAGACCTCGGCGAGCAGCCCGGCGATCACCCCGGGCCCGGCGCCGACGTCGAGAACCCGGCGCACCGAGCCGTCCCCGGCGAGGCCGGACAGCCAGCGCCCGGCCTCGGTGACGGCCCCGGCGCGCAGGTCCGCCTCCAGTTCCAGGTGCGCCGCGAGGGCGTCCCAGTCGAGGTCGGCGGCGGGCACGTGACCGTGGCCGTGGGCGTGCGCGTGGTGCTGGTGCCCGTTCTGGTGCTGGTGCTGGTGTGCGGACATGGTGTCCCTCTCCGTGGTGGCGGACTCGGTGGCCGGTTCGGCGGTGGGTTCTGCCGGTTCGGCGGTGGGTTCGGTAGCCGGTTCGGCGGTGGGTCGGGTACGGCGGTAGCTTCGCCGCTCAGGCGGCCACGGCCGGGCCGGACGCGCGGCGCAGCGCGACCGCCCGTCCGATCTCCTCGTCCACCAGGTCGTGGTCGAGGGCGAAGGCGGCCGCCGCGCCCGACCCGGCGGCGACGACCACCTGGGCGCGCGGGTCGGCGACGTTGCCGACCGCCCAGACGCCGGGCACGCTGGTGCGGCCGGTCCGGTCGGTGGTGACCCAGCCGTCGTCGTCCCGTGCGCAGCCCAGGCCGAAGAGCAGCGCGTCCCGGGGCACCGGCCGCGGGAGGACGAACACCGCCTCGCGGGTGACCACCCGCCCGGTGTCGAGCTCGACGCCGTGCAGCCGCCCGTCGTCGCCCACCAGCCGGACGATCCGGCCCTCGGCGACCCGGACGCCGCGTGCCGCGAGCCGCTCGCGGTCGGCCGCGGTCAGCTCCAGGGTGTGGGCGAGCAGCACCACGTCCGCCGACCACTGCCGCAGCAGCAGCGCCTGGTCGACGGCCCCGGGGCCGGTGCCGAGCACTCCGAGCGGGCGGTCGCGGACCTCCCAGCCGTGGCAGTACGGGCAGTGCAGCACGTCCCGGCCCCAGCGTTCGGCGAGGCCGGGCAGTTCCGGCAGCCCGTCCCGCAGTCCGGTGGCGACGACCAACCGGCGCGCGTGCAGCACCTGTCCGCCGGCCAGGTGGACCACGAAGCCGGTCTCGGCGGGCCCGGCGTTCTCGACGTGCCCGACCCGCCCGTCGATCAGGTCCACCCCGTACCGGGCGACCTCCTCCCGGCCGACCGCCAGCAGTGCGGCCGGTGGCATGCCGTCCCGGCTCAGGAAGCCCTGCATGCGGGCGGCGGGGGCGTTGCGCGGTTCACCCGCGTCCACCACCGCGACCCGCCGCCGGGCCCGGCCCAGCACCAGGGCGGCGTTCAGTCCCGCCGCGCCCGCGCCGATCACCACCGCATCGTGGCGCTCCGCCGTGTTCGTTCCGCTCATCGTCGCTCACCTCCACCGCCAGGCTGCGACCGACCATCCTGTATCGGCAAGCTTTGTTGCTGACTCAGCAAAGAGTTCAGGAGTCACGGCCGCCCCCGGTCCGCCGCCAGTACGAGCGGGTGGCCACCGCCAGCGCCACTCCGTACCCGGCGAAGGCGCAGGCCCCGACCCAGGCCACCTGCAGGGTCTGCTCGGGCGTGGCCCATTCGCCCTGCCGGATGCCGATCACCCCGGCCGAGCACAGCGCCAGGTAGCCGATCCCGACCAGCCCGTACGGCACCAGCGTGGCCGCACCGATCAGCGCCGGGGTGAGCGGCAGCCAGCGCGGGACGGCCCGGCCGCGCAGCGGCAGGGTCCAGCGCGGGAACACCTGCCCCCACGGCCGCACCAGCCCCCACAGCAGGAACACCCCGATCGCCGCCAGCAGCACGGTGCCGTCCAGCCCCCAGCGCTCCAGCGCGAGCCACAACCCGGAGGAGCCGTTGTGCACGTAGCTCGCGTACATCTCGTCCCCGCTGACCCCGGCGAAGCTGCCGCCGAACGCCCAGATCATCTTCATCACCACGTACGGCAGGAAGGCCAGGCTTCCGGCCCAGGCGGCGAGTTGGACGGCCGCCGGCGCCGTCGAGGGCGCCGGGCGGCCGGTCGCCGTCGCCGTCCGCTCCGCGAGCGGCCGCCGGGCCCGGGCCGTCCCGGCCAGCAGCAGCGCCCCGGCCGCCGCCAGCGCCTTGTCCACCGCGTCCGGGACGCTGTCCACGGCCTGCCCGAACAGCAGTGTCACCACGTCCATCAGCAGGCTCCAGGACGCCACCACGGCCAGGGCGCACAGCAGCCGGAGCAACCACGTCAGCCACCGCCCCTGCCGCCCCCGCGCCGCCGCCCACCCGGCCCCGGCCGCCGCCAGCCCCACCCCGGCGACCACCCATCCCAGCCAGGCCGCGCTCCACAGCGCCGTCCCGCTCAGCGCGCACCCAAGCCCGAACCCGGCGTAGCCCACGCCCCAGCCCGCCGCCGCCCGGCCGTCCCGCACCCACACACGCTTCCCCATGGCCCCAGGCTCGCCCGCGCCGCCCCGTCCCGGCCTCCGCCCGCGTGCTGATCCGGCTCCCCCGCCAGGGGGATCCGCGCAGGCACTTGCCCTGGAGCGCACTCCAACTCCTAGCCTCTGGAGCACCACCGCAGCACCGGCCCACCAACCTGGGGAGAACGACCGTGCGCTACCGCGTCCTCGGCGGCACCGGCATCGAGGTGAGCGCCTACTGCCTCGGCACGATGATGTTCGGCGCCATCGGCAATCCCGACCACGACGACTGCGCCAGGATCATCAACACCGCACTCGACCGGGGCATCAACTTCGTCGACACCGCCGACATCTACTCGGCCGGCGAGTCCGAGGAGATCGTCGGCAGGACGCTGGCCGCCCGCGGCGACCGGGACGAGATCGTGCTCGCCACCAAGGCGCACTTCCCCATGGGCGAGGGCCGGGCCCGCGGCGGCAACTCGCGGCGCTGGATCGTCCGCGAGGTGGAGGAGAGCCTGCGCCGACTGCGCACCGACCGGATCGACCTCTACCAGATCCACCGGCCGGACCACACCACTGACATCGAGGAGACCCTCGCCGTCCTGGACGACCTGGTCCGGGCCGGCAAGATCCTCGCCTTCGGCTGCTCCACCTTCCCCGCCGAGCAGATCGTGGACGCCCACCACGTCGCCGAGCGCCGCGCCCTGCCGCGCTTCCGCACCGAGCAGCCGCCGTACTCGCTGCTCGCCCGCGGCATCGAGCGCGACGTGCTGCCGGTGGTGCAGCGGCTCGGCATGGGGGCGCTGACCTGGGGCCCGCTGGCCGGCGGCTTCCTCACCGGCCGCTACCGCAAGGGCCGCCCGGTCGACCTGACCACCGGCCGCGCCGCCATCAACCCGGGCCGCTTCGACCCGGCGCTGCCCACCACGGTCGCCAAGCTGGACGCGGTCGAGGCCTTCACCGAGCTCGCCGAGGACCTCGGCCGCACCCTGCCCGAGCTGGCGACCGCCTTCCCGCTGGCCCACCCCGCCGTCACCTCGGTGATCATCGGCCCGCGCACCATGGAGCAGCTCGAATCCGCCCTCAAGGGCGCCGACCTGGTCCTGGACGACGCCACGCTCGACCGGATCGACGCCATCGTCCCGCCCGGCACCGACCTCTACCGGGCCGACGGCGCCTGGCAGCCCCCGTCCCTCACCACTCCCGCCCTCCGCCGCCGCCCCGGCGCCGACCGCTCGGCGGCCTGATCGAGGCCGGCCGTCGAGGGCCGCCGCGTCCGGCTCACCCCCTCGGCGCGGCGAAGCAGTGGACCACGACCGTACGGCCGGAGGCCCACCGCTGTTCGCCGCCGCCGAGCGGGGTCCAGCCGAGACGGCGGTAGAGGGCCAGGGCTGCGGTGTCGGTGGCGAGGACGTCGAGCACGGGGTGCAGCCCGAGCACCCGCGCGTGCGCCACGGCACGCGCCAGCAGCAGTGCGCCGACAGCCCGTCCGCGCGCCGCCGGGGCGACGAACAACCGGCCGACCACGGCGGTGAGTTCCGGGCGTCCACCGGTCCGCAGGCTCCACAGTCCGGGGGCCATGTCCTCCGGGGTGCTGCGGACCAGGCCGATGTGACCGGCGGTCCGGCCGCCCGCCTCGGCGATCCAGGCCGCCAGCAGGCCGTCCGGGGAGAGCCAGGCGGCGGGCCGCTCGGGCCACTCGGCGGGGTAGCCGTCGGCGGCGTGCACATCGGCCAGGGCCCGGACGCACTCGGCGAGGTCGGCCGCGCGGCGCCGGCGCACGCCCGCCTCCGCCCCGGTCAGCCGTGAGCCGGACGCGACGACATCGGCGCGTTCTTCAAGGTCAGCCATGCCGGTACGTTACCGGCCGACCCTCACCGCCGCAGCAGGTCGACCACCCCGGTCAGGTCCTCGGCGCCGCTGCCGAGCGCCAGCCGGTGCTCCATCAGCCGGAAGTACGGGGAAAGCAGTTCGACGCTCACCCGCTGCTCCTCGGCGGTGCGCAGCAGCGTCTCCTTGCCCGCCACCTGCATCGCCAGGTTGGAGACCACGCCCGTGGTGTAGTCGCCGCTCTCCAGTTGCGCCGCCGTCTGTTCCACCGACCCGGCCATCGCGGTGAGCCAGCTCCCCAGCAGCGGGGCCAGATCGCCCGGCTTCACGCCCTCGCCCCGCACCAGCGCGAAGGCGTGCGCGATCCCGGCGAACATCCCGTACATCGCGCTGAGCAGCGCCACGTCGTGCAGCGCCGCGTGCCCGGCGTCCGCGCCGACGTACCGGACGGCGGCCGGGGCGGCCAGTGTCTCCCGGTGCTCCTCGAACAGCTCCGCCGAGCCGCTGTAGAACACGTACGCCCCGGCCGCCGGGACGCCGATCATCGGCGGGACGGCCATGATCCCGCCGTCCAGGTAGCGGGCGCCGCGGGCCTCGGCCCAGGCGGCCCGGGCGCGGGCCTGGCCGGGGGTGCTGGTGACCAGGTTGACCAGGTCCCGCCCGGCCAGGTCGGCCCCGGCCAGCGCCTCCCCGACCGAGGCGTCGTCCAGCAGGCAGACCACCACCAGCCGGCCCGCCGCGACGGCCTCGGCGGCGGTGGCCGCCACCGAGGCGCCCTCGGCGGCGAGCGCCCCGGCGCGGGCGGCGGAGCGGTTCCAGACGGTCAGCGGGTGCCCGGCGGCGAGCCAGGCGCGGGCCAGTGCGGTGCCCATCGCACCGAGGCCGAGCAGGGTGACAGGGGTCTTTCCGACGTTCTCAACTGCGTTCCGTTCCATGCCGATCAGCCTCGGCGCAGCTCCGTCCGTGATCAAGTACGCACTTCGGAGTGGGTGGTTACCCTGGAGTGAGTGACGAGGTCGGAAGGGGTGGGCATGGCGACCGTGCCGAGGCCGGGGGCGCACGTCTGCGGGATCGACGCCGCGATGGACGTGATCGGCGGCAAGTGGAAGGTGCTGATCCTGTGGGCCCTCGGCGAGCGCCCGCACTGCCGCTTCGGCGAACTGCGCCGCCTGGTGCCGGGGATCACCGAGAAGGTGCTGGCCGCCCACCTGCGCGAGCTGGAGGCGGACGGCATCGTGCACCGGGAGGCGCACCAGGAGGTGCCGCCCCGGGTCGAGTACGCGCTGACCGAGACGGGACGGCACCTGAACGCGGCGCTGGCCCCGCTGGGTGCCTGGGGCCAGGAGCACGTCCTCAACCGCTGACCTCAGTGCTCCTCCGCTCGGTGCTCCTCCGCCGCCAGGCGGTCGACGCAGGCGATTCGACCCGCACCCGCCGGTCGGCACCGCCGCGCCGCGGCGCTTCAATGTGGCCATGCTGATCACCTCCCTGCGCACCGAGCGCCTCGACCTCCTCCCCCTCGCCCCCGACCACGCCGACGAACTCGCCGCCGCCCTCGCCGACCCCTCCCTGCACGCCTTCACCGGCGGCCGCCCGGCCACACCCGAGGAGATGCGCGCCCGCTGCGCCCGGCTCGCCGCCGGCTCCCCGGACCCGGCCCAGGTCTGGGGCAACTGGGCCCTGCGGCTGCGCACCGGCGGCGCCCTGACCGGCTACGTCCAGGCCACCGTCCGCCCCGAGACCGCCGAAGCCGAACTCGCCTGGGTGGTCGGCACCCCCTGGCAGCGCCGCGGCCTGGCCACCGAGGCCGCCCGCGCCCTGCTCGACCACCTCGCCGCCACCGGCGTCACCACCGCACTCGCCCACATCCACCCCGACCACGAGGCCTCCGCCCGCATCGCCCACAACCTCGGCCTCCACCCGACCCCGCACACCCAGGACGGCGAAATCCGCTGGCAGGCCGATCTTCCGCACCCGTAGCATCCGAGCCCCGAAGATCCCGGAGGAGCCACCGTGTCCGTCGACGCCTCGCTGTCCCTGCGCTGGCCCGAGGGCCTCGCGCCCAGCACCGACGGACTGGCCCGGCTGCTCGGACCCGACCACGGGCCGGACGCCGGGCCGGACGCCGGGCCCTGGAGCCTGACCACCACCCCCGACGGCCGGAGCCGCATGTGGGTCCGCGTCTCCACCGACCCCGCGGACCGCACCGGCTCGTACGACCACTGGCTCCACCTCTCCCCGGCCGGGTCCCCGCCCCACGCCGAGGACACCTACGCCGTCCTGCGCGCCCACTGCCGGGAGACCGTCGCCCTGCTGCGCCGCCACGGCCTGGCGGAGGCCGCCCACGACATCGACGGCGACCCGACCGGCTACTGGACCCGCGCCGCCGACAGCCCCGAACTCCTCACCGACCCCGACCTGACCGTCTGGTGGGCCGCCGAAACCCCCACCAGCCCCACCCTCCCGGCCGCCCTCACCCCCGGCCTCCACCCGGCCCCCACCACCCATCTCACTCCCGCCGCCACCGACGACCTCGGCTCCCGCGCCGCTGGCCTGCCCGTCCAGCACACCGCCCGCTTCACCGGCCGCCGGATCACCCCCGAGGAGCTCGACACCTTCGCCGACCGCCTCGTCGCCACCCTGACCCGCCCCGGCGAACGCGTCGACGTCGCCCTCCGGCTCCGCACCCGCCTGATCCGCTACGAGTCCGCCCTCCAGCCCCTCACCGACCTCCGCGTCCTCCCCTGACCCCCGAGCCCCACCGAAGGTGGAGCGAGCTCGTGGGGACCAGCGCCGCCCGCACAGCAGTCGGCTGACCCGGCACGCCCGGAATGCGTACGGACGGCGTGAGGTTTGATTGGGGCATGGCTTCTCGTGCACGTGTCCGCGCCCCCGAGCTGGTCGGCGCCGGTGGATGGCTCAACACAGGCGGCAAGGATCTGTCCCTGGCAGACTTCCGAGGTCGCATTTTGGTACTAGACTTCTGGACCTTCTGCTGCATCAACTGTCTGCACGTCCTCGACGAACTCCGCGAGCTGGAGGAGGAGCACCGCGACACCGTGGTGATCGTCGGCGTGCACTCGCCCAAGTTCGTGCACGAGGCCGACCACCAGGCCGTAGTGGACGCCGTCGCCCGGTACGAGGTGCACCACCCGGTGCTGGACGACCCGGAGCTCGCGACCTGGAAGCAGTACGCCGTCCGGGCCTGGCCGACACTCGTGGTGATCGACCCCGAGGGCTACGTGGTGGCCCAGCACGCCGGTGAGGGCCACGCCCACGCGATCGCCAAGCTGGTGGCGGAGCTGGAGGCGGAGCACGAGGCCAAGGGCACCCTGCGGCGCGGGGACGGCCCGTACGTGGCGCCCGAGCCGGCCGTCGGGGACCTCAAGTTCCCCGGCAAGGCGGTCCGGCTGCCGAACGGGCACTTCCTGGTCGCCGACTCCGGGCACCACTCGCTGGTCGAGCTGGCCGAGGACGGCGAGACGGTGGTGCGCCGGATCGGGGACGGGCAGCGCGGCCTGGTGGACGGCACCCGTCCCCGGTTCAGCGAGCCGCAGGGCCTCGCGCTGCTGCCGGAGGGCCACGACTACGACGTGGTCGTGGCCGACACCGTGAACCACGCGCTGCGCGGCCTGCGCCTCGCCGACGGCAGCGTCACCACCCTGGCCGGCACCGGGCGCCAGTGGTGGCAGGGCTCGGCCACCGAGGGCCCGGCCCGCGAGGTGGACCTCTCCTCGCCCTGGGACGTCGCCTGGTTCGACGGCCGGGTGTGGATCGCGATGGCCGGCGTGCACCAGCTGTGGGCGTACGACCCGGCGGCCGGCACGGTCGGCGTCGCGGCCGGTACCACCAACGAGGGCCTGGTGGACGGCCCGGCCGCCCAGGCCTGGTTCGCCCAGCCGTCCGGCCTGGCCGTCTCCGCGGACGGCGGGACGCTCTGGGTGGCGGACTCCGAGACCTCCGCGCTGCGTTTCGTTTCACGTGAAACCATGACGGTCGAAACCGCCGTCGGCACCGGCCTGTTCGACTTCGGCCACCGCGACGGCGCCGCCGACCAGGCCCTGTTCCAGCACCCGCTGGGCGTGACCGTGCTGCCGGACGGCTCGGTGGCCGTCAGCGACACCTACAACCACGCGCTGCGCCGCTTCGACCCGGCGAGCGGCGAGGTCACCACCCTGGCCACCGACCTGCGCGAGCCCTCCGGGGCGGTGCTGGTGGACGGCGACATCGTGGTGATCGAGTCTGCCCGGCACCGGCTGACCCGGCTGCGGCTGCCGGAGGAGGCCGTGCGGGTGGAGTCGGTGGCGCACCGCACCCAGCGCGCGGCCACCGAGGTCGCGCCCGGCGCCCTCCGCCTCGACGTGGTCTTCGAGGCGCCGAGCGGCCAGAAGCTGGACGAGCGCTACGGCCCGTCCACCCGGCTGCTGGTCAGCGCGACCCCGCCCGAGCTGCTGGTCTCCGGCGCGGGCGCGGACACCGACCTCTCCCGTGAGCTGGTGCTGTCCGAGCAGGTCACCGAGGGCGTGCTGCACGTCTCGGCGATGGCCGCCTCCTGCGACGACGACCCGGAGATCGAGTTCCCGGCCTGCCACGTGCACCAGCAGGACTGGGGCGTGCCGGTGAAGCTGGTCGCCGACGGCGTCCGCCGCCTCCCGCTGGTCCTCGCGGGCATGGAGTAGCCGGGCGACGATGGAGTAGCCGGGCAACGCGCAGGGGGACCGCCGGAACACCGGCGGTCCCCCTGCGCGTCAGCGTGCTCAGCCCTCCAGGAAGGCCTTGATCGCGCTCGCCAGCAGGTACGGGTCCTCCGCTCCGCACAGCTCGCGCGCCGAGTGCATGGACAGCGCCGCGATGCCGCAGTCCACCGTCTTGATGCCCAGCCGCGCCGCCGTGATCGGGCCGATCGTCGTACCGCAGGGCATCGCGTTGTTGGACACGAAGGTCTGCCACGGCACGCCGGCCTTCTCGCAGGCCGCCGCGAACACCGCCCGGCCGACACCGTCGGTCGCGTAGCGGTTGTTGACGTTGACCTTGAGGATCGGCCCGTCGTTCGGCAGCGGGTGGTGGCCCGGCTCGTGCCGCTCGGAGTAGTTCGGGTGGACGGCGTGACCCATGTCGGAGGACAGGCAGACGGTGCCGGCCAGCGCCCGGACACGGTCCTCCGGGGAGCCGCCGCGGGCGTGGATCGTCCGGTCGAGAACGTTGCCGAGCAGCGGGCTCTGCGCGCCGGTGTCGGACTCGCTGCCGGTCTCCTCGTGGTCGAACGCGGCCAGCACCGGGATGTACGGCAGCACGACCTCGCCCTCGGCGACGGCCACCGCGACGGCGGCCAGCGCGGCGGTGGCCGCGTGCACCGAGAGCAGGTTGTCCAGGCGCGGGCCGGCCAGCAGCTCGCGGTCCCGGCCCAGGTAGGAGGCGGGCTGGACGTCGTGGGTCATGAGGTCCCAGCCGGCCACGTCCTCGGCGGCCAGCCCGGCCCGCTCGGCGACGTGGGCGATCAGCGAGCCCTCGTCGACCGGGCCGAGGCCCCAGATCGGGGTGAGGTGGCGCTGCCGGTCGAGCTTCATGCCGTCGTTGACCTGGCGGTCCAGGTGGATGGCGAGCTGGGGCACGCGCAGCAGCGGCTCGTCCAGCTGGACGAGCCGCGCACTGCCGTCCTTCAGCGCCAGTCTGCCGGACAGGCCGAGGTCACGGTCGAGCCAGGTGTTCAGCGGCACCCCGCCGTAGATCTCCACCGCCACCTGCCGCCACCCGGCCGAGCCGGTGTCCGGCACCGGCTTCACCCGCAGGTTGGGGGAGTCGGTGTGGGTGCCGACGATCCGGAACGGCGTCTCCGGCCCCGCCCCCTCCGGCAGGTACCAGGCGATCAGCGCGCCACCGCGGATCAGGTAGCGCCCGCCGACCGACCTGTCCCAGGCGTCCGTCTCCGCGACCTGACGGAACCCCGCCTTCTCCAGGCGCTGGGCGGCGCTCGCGACCGCGTGGTACGGGGACGGCGAGGTGCCGAGGAACGCGATCAGATCGTCGGTGTGCGTCCGGTCGAAGAATGCCCGGCGGGCGGCGGTCGACATACTGCTCCAGGGTCGAGGGAGGGCCGAAGCCGTAATGGGGGATCGGCTTCGCACCTTGAGCATATGCCCGTACACGGACATGGCATTCGATACCCGGCAGCCGTTGTTGAACACGGACACAACCGTGAACCCGCACCTCACGGGGGTTCCTTCACCACGTGATCCCCCCTGGCCGCCCACCGTCAGCGGACTCCTGCACGCGAACGGCCCACGGGCGGCGCCCGACAGTCGGATGATGAACCTGACCCACACTGAAGTCACCGGGGAGGGAAAACAGTTGGCCACCACGACGCCCGCCGACGAGACCGTCGAACCCGGCGCCGAGCCGCCGCCGTCGCCGCCGCCCGCGCGGTCGCGGTCCGTGCGGCGGCGGCGGGCGCTGCTGGGGGTGGCACTGGCCGCCGGGCTGGTGGCGGTGGGCGGGGTGGGGGCCGCGGCGCTGGTGCGGTCCCCGGCCGACCGGGCGGCGCGGACCGCACCGCCGCCGAACAGCCTGCTCACGGCGCCGGTCGTCAGCCAGGTGCTGACGCCCTCGATCGCCGCCCGCGCGGTGGTGTACCCGCCGTCGCAGTACAACGTGGTCCCGGCGGCGGCCTCGCCCGAGGTGACCGCGCTGTTCGTCTCCGAGCTGGGCGTGAAGCCCGGGGACACCGTGACGGCCGGCAAGCTGCTCGCCGAGGTGTCCGGGCAGCCGCTGTTCGCCCTCCCCGGACCGGTGCCCGCGTACCGCGATCTCAGGCCGGGCAGCACCGGCCCCGACGTGGCCGAACTCCAGTCCGCCCTGGCCGGGTTGGGGCACGGCCGCGGCGACGACGACGAGGGGTCGTACGGGCCGGGCACCGCCGCCGCGGTGTCCGCGTTCTACCGCGCGCTCGGCTACCCGGTGCCCGCCACCGGCGCCACCACCCAGCAGGCCGTGGACACCGCGCAGAAGGCGGTCGACTCCGACCGGCAGACGCTGGAGAACCTCACCGCGCAGAAGAAGGCGGCCACCACCGCTCCCCGGAACCCGCCACCGGCCCAACCGTCCCAGCCGTCCCAGCAGGCACAACCGGCCCAGCCGGCCCAGCAACAGCCCACCGGCGACCTCGACCACCAACTCGCCTCCGCACGGAAGCAGTTGGCCACCGACCAGGCCGCCCTGGCCAAGGCCGAAGCCGCCAACGGCCCGATGGTGCCCGCCGCCCACGTGCTCTTCCTGCCCGCCCTCCCCGCGACCGTCACCGCCGTCAACGGCGCGGTCGGCTCGCCCGTCTCCGGCCCCCTGCTGTCGCTCACCAGCGGTGGCCTGGCCGTCACCGGGCAGCTGACCCCGGCTCAGGCGGCGGGCGTCGTACCGGGCATGGCCGTCGAGCTGCTCGAAGAGGTCACCGGCACCACCGTCCACGGCACGGTTTCCGAGGTCGGCGCCCCGACCACCGCTCCCCCGGCCGGCAAGGTGATCACCCTCGGCGGCGCCGGAGACGCACCGGCCGGCGCCGCACCCGGCGGATCACCCGCCCAGCCCGCCGCAGGCCGGCCCGCCGGATCCACCGACAACCAACCCGGCGGCCAGAGTTACGCACCGGTGACGATCACTCCGGACACGCCCCTGCCCGCCGCCATGAACGGCAGGAACCTCCGGCTCACCGTCCTCAAGGCCAAGGCGGGCGCCCCCGTCACCGCCGTCCCGGTCGCCGCGATCTCCACCGATGCCGCCGGCCGGACCTCCGTCACCAGGGTGGACCCGGCCGGGAACCGCACCACCGTCCCGGTCGCCACCGGCGTCACCGCGGACGGCCTGGTGGCCGTCACCCCCGCCGAGGGCGCCCGACTGCGGCCCGGCGAACAGGTGGTGGTCGGCAAGTGACGGCCGGGACCCCGACCCCCGTGATCGCCCTGCACGGCGTCGGCCGCACCCACCCCGGCAGCCCGCCCGTGGCCGCCCTGCGCCCCACCGACCTGACCGTCCACCGCGGCGACTACCTGGCAGTCACCGGGCCGTCCGGCTCCGGAAAGTCGACCCTGCTGCACCTGCTCGGCCTGCTCGACACCCCCACCACCGGCCGCTACGAGCTGGACGGCATCGACACCGGCAGCCTGCGCGACAAGGACCGCTCCACCCTGCGCGGGAGCCGGATCGGCTTCGTCTTCCAGTCCTTCCACCTGCTCCCGCACCGCACCGCCGAGGAGAACGTCCTCCTCGCCCAGGTCTACAACCGCACCCCGCGCCGCACCCGCCGGGCCGCCGCCCTGGAGGCGCTGCGCCTGGTCGGCCTCGGCCACCGCACGGACGCCCTGCCCGCCACCATGTCCGGCGGCGAGCGCCAGCGGGTGGCGATCGCCCGGGCCCTGGTG
Source organism: Kitasatospora sp. NPDC059648 (assembly GCF_042734825.1). Taxonomy (NCBI): domain Bacteria; kingdom Bacillati; phylum Actinomycetota; class Actinomycetes; order Kitasatosporales; family Streptomycetaceae; genus Kitasatospora; species Kitasatospora sp. NPDC059648. The sequence goes on from NZ_JBHWDU010000006.1 coordinate 18,167, forward strand.
AACCGGCCCAGCCTGCTGCTGTGCGACGAGCCGACCGGCAACCTGGACTCGGCCAACGCCGAGGCGGTGCTGGCGCGGTTCGACGCCCTGCACGCCCAGGGCTTCACCCTGCTGGTGATCACCCACGACCCGTCGGTGGCCGCCCGCGCCGAGCGCCGGGCCACCATCCGCGACGGCCGCCTCACCGCGCCCGGGGTGGTCTGAGTGGCTCCCCGTTCCGTGCTCCCCGGACCGCCGTCCCACCTGGGCGCGCGCGACCTGCTCTCCGAGGCCCTGTCCGGCATCCTCCAGCGCCCGGGACGCTCGGTGCTCACCATGCTCGGCACGGTGCTCGGCATCGGCGCCTTCGTCGCCGTCCTCGGCCTCACCGCAACCGCCACCGGCCAGATCGGCGAGCGGTTCAGCCTCACCAGGGCCACCACCGTCACCGTGACCGACCAGCCGCGCACCGACGGCGTCGCCCCCGGCACCAACCCGCCGAGCGACTTCCCCGCCGACGCCGACCGCCGGATCGCCGCGATCGACGGCGTACGGGCCGGCGGCGTCTGGTGGCCGGTGCCCGGCGGCGCCCCGACGCTCTCCCGACGCCCGGACGGCCCCGACGAGGGAACCGGGCTGTCCGTCCTGGCGGCCACCCCGGGCGCGGTCGCCGCGATGGAGCCGACCCTGACCGCCGGGGTCGGCCTGGACGAGTTCGTCCAGCGGACGGCGCAGCCGGTGGTGCTGCTCAGCGAGGCCGCCGCCAAACGCCTCGGGGTGAGCCGGCTGGACGCCCAGCCCGCCGTCTTCATCGACCGCGTGCCGTACACCGTGGTCGGCATCTACTCGGACGTCCAGCGCCAGCCGGGCGCACTGCTGAGCCTGCTGATCCCGGCGAGCACGGCGCTGGAGCACTTCGGCAACCCGGTCCCCCAGCCGGACCGCGGCGCCCAGGCGCTGGTCGCCACCCGGGTCGGCGCCGCGCCCGTGGTGGCGGCCCAACTCCCGCTCGCCCTGCGGCCGGACGCCCCCGCCGCGTTCACCGTCGTCCCGCCCCCGGACCCGCACGGCCTGCAGGACACGGTGGCCTCCGACCTGACCGGGCTGTTCCTGGCCCTGGCCGGGATCTGCCTGCTGGTCGGCGCGGTCGGCATCGCCAACACCACCCTGGTCGCCGTCCTGGAACGGACCCAGGAGATCGGCCTGCGCCGCTCCCTGGGCGCCCGCACCGGCCACATCGCGGCCCAGTTCCTCACCGAGTCCACCGCCCTCGGCACCCTCGGCGGCCTGATCGGCACCGGCCTCGGCGTGCTGACGGTCCTCGGCGTGGCCGCCGCCCGCGACTGGACCGCCGTCCTCCACCCCGCGACCACCCTGCCCGCCCCGCTCATCGGCACCGTCGTCGGCCTGCTGGCGGGCCTCTACCCGGCCCTGCGCGCCGCCCGGACGGACCCGCTCCAGGCCCTGCGCGGCTCCTGACGGCAACAGCCAGCGAGGGCAGCGGAGACGGCGGAGATGGCGGAGACGGCGGAAACACCGAAGGGCCCGGTGGCAGCCGGGCCCTTCGGTGTGAGGGTTTCGTCAGGCGGTCAGAGAGGTGCCGCGCGCGGTGCTCCCCGAGAGGGGGGTGGCGGGCGACGGGTGGGCAGGCCTTAGAAGGCCTCCTCCGCCAGCTCCATGATCTCGTTGTCGATGCCCTCGGCGATCGCCCGCTGCGGAGCGATGGTCGGCAGGATGTTCTTGGCGAAGAAGCGGGCCGCCGCGACCTTGCCCTGGTAGAAGGGCACGTCCTTCTCGGAGGCGCCGGCCTCCAGCTTGGCCAGGGCCACCGCGGCCTGGCGCAGCAGCAGCCAGCCGACGACGACGTCGCCGGAGACCATCAGCAGGCGGGTGGTGTTGAGGCCCACCTTGTACATGTTCTTGACGTCCTGCTCGACCGAGGTCAGGTCGGCGATCAGCTTGCCGACGATGGCCTCCAGGTCGCCGGCGGCCTTGGCGAGCAGCTCGCGCTCGGCGGCCAGGGCGTCGCCGCCCTCGGCGGAGGCGAGGAACTTCTGGATCTGCTCGGACAGCGCGGCCAGCGCCTGGCCGCCGTCCTTGACGATCTTGCGGAAGAAGAAGTCCTGGCCCTGGATCGCCGTGGTGCCCTCGTAGAGGGTGTCGATCTTGGCGTCGCGGATGTACTGCTCGATCGGGTACTCCTGCAGGTAGCCGGAGCCACCGAAGGTCTGCAGGGACTGGGCGAGCTGCTCGTAGGACTTCTCCGAGCCGTAGCCCTTGACGATCGGCAGGAGCAGGTCGTTGAGGCGCTCGGCGGCCTCGTCGCGCTCGCCGCGGAGCTTGGCGGCCAGCATGTCGTCCTGGACGGACGCGGTGAACAGCACCAGCGCGCGCATGCCCTCGGCGTAGGCCTTCTGGGTCAGCAGCGAGCGGCGCACGTCCGGGTGGTGGGTGATGGTGACGCGCGGGGCGGTCTTGTCCAGGAACTGCGAGATGTCGGCACCCTGCACGCGCTCCTTGGCGTACTCCAGGGCGTTCAGGTAGCCGGTGGAGAGGGTGGCGATGGCCTTCGTGCCGACCATCATGCGGGCGAATTCGATGATCTTGAACATCTGGCGGATGCCGTCGACGGTCTCGCCGAGCAGCCAGCCCTTGGCCGGGTGCTTGGCGCCGAAGGTCATCTCGCAGGTGTTCGAGGCCTTGAGGCCCATCTTGTGCTCGACGTTGGTGGCGTAGACGCCGTTGCGCTCGCCGAGCTCGCCGGTCTCCCAGTCGAAGTCGAACTTCGGGACGATGAAGAGGCCGAGGCCCTTGGTGCCCGGCTTACCGCCCTCGGGGCGGGCCAGCACCATGTGGATGATGTTCTCGGACATGTCGTGCTCGCCCGAGGTGATGAAGCGCTTCACACCCTCGATGTGCCAGGAGCCGTCCTCCTGCTTGATCGCCTTGGTGCGGCCGGCGCCCACGTCGGAGCCCGCGTCGGGCTCGGTGAGGACCATGGTGGAGCCCCACAGGCGGTCGGTCATCCGCTGGGCGACCTTCAGCTGCTCCTCGGTGCCCTCCTCGGCGATGACGCCGGCGAAGGCCGGGCCGGAGGAGTACATCCAGACGGCCGGGTTGGAGCCCAGGATCTGCTCGGCGAAGGCCCAGATCAGCGAGTTCGGGGTGACCTGGCCGCCGATCGACTCCGGGATGCCCAGGCGCCACCACTCGGCGTCCATGAAGGTCTGGTAGCTCTTCTTGAAGGCGGCCGGGATCGGCGCGGTGTTGGTCTCCGGGTCGAACACCGGCGGGTTGCGGTCGGTGTCGGCGAAGGACGCGGCGAGGTCGTTCTCGGCGAGGCGGGCGATCTCGCTCAGGATGTTCTTCGCGGTCTCGACGTCCATGTCCGCGAACGGCCCGGTGCCGTACACCTGGTCGCGACCGAACACCTCGAAGAGGTTGAACTCCACGTCCCGCAGGTTGGACTTGTAGTGACCCATGGCCTGTTTTCTCCGGTTCGTCGCTTCCGGGTGACCGCCGCGTTTCGGGCGTCCCGTACCCACCAGTAGGCATCATGATGCTACCCAGCGGTAACTTGGGCAAGCCCCCGACGGTGAATCCGCTATGAACGTGGTCACGTCCCACAAGCCGGGACGACCACTCCTTGTCAGGATCGACGCCAGCGCGGGCGGGTGCGCTCCCGCTAGCCTGTCCGTGTGTACGGATATGACCAGAACGCATACCCGGGTGACCCCTACCAGCAGCAGGCGGGTCCGCAGCCGGGCATGAACGGCATGCCCGGACCGGACGCCTACGGCGCGCAGGGGCAGGCGCCCCAGCAGTCCCTCTACCCGGAACCCTCCCCGCCGTCCCTGGCGGACGCGGTCCGGGCGTTCACCACGGGCTCGATGGCGGTCGAGGACTTCCAGGCCATCTTCATCACCTCGAAGGTGCACTGCCCGCGCGGCGACCGCCCCGGCTTCCTGGCGCTGCACAACACCCCGACACCGGTGATCCCGATGTTCAGCTCGCTCAAGGAGCTGCGCCGCTACGCAGGCAAGGACTCCAAGCACTTCACCGTCACCGGGGCCGAGGTGCTGGACCTGCTGCCGACCGGCTACGGCTTCGCCCTGGACATGGAGGGCGAGCACCGGATGGTGTTCGACGCCAAGGCGGTCGAGCAGATGGTCGACTTCACCATGCGCCGGATGTACGGATAGCCACCCCGGAGCGAGGAGTCGCGCTCCTCCGTCTCCACATAGTTCAAATTTCAACTTGCTTGTTGTTGAGAATTGAACTAACCTCGTGGACGTAGGCCAGAGAACCCCCCTCGAAGGAGGCCGACATGCCCGCCGTGACCGTCGACAACCCGCTGACCCTCCCGCGCGTGACCACGCCGGACCCGGCCGTCGCGAACGCCCGGCCGGTGCTGACCGTCGCCACCGCCCCCGAGGGCTACGAGGGCGAGGGCTTCCCCGTCCGTCGCGCCTTCGCCAAGATCAACACCAAGTACCTCGACCCGTTCATCATGATGGACCAGATGGGTGAGGTGGACTACGCGGCCGGCGAGCCCAAGGGCACCCCCTGGCACCCGCACCGCGGCTTCGAGACGGTCACCTACATCATCGACGGAACGTTCATCCACCAGGACTCGCACGGTGGCGGCGGCGTCATCACCGACGGCGACACCCAGTGGATGACGGCCGGCTCCGGCCTGCTGCACATCGAGACCCCGCCGGAGTCCCTGGTGATGTCCGGCGGCCTGTTCCACGGCCTCCAGCTGTGGGTCAACCTGCCCGCCTCGGACAAGATGATCGCCCCCAAGTACCAGGACATCCGCGGCGGCAGCGTCAAGCTGCTCAGCTCCCAGGACGGCGGCGCCCTGCTCCGCGTGATCGCCGGCGAGATCGACGGCCACCAGGGACCGGGCGCGACCCACACCCCGATCACGATGATCCACGCCTCGATCAACCCCGGCGCCCAGATCACCCTGCCCTGGCGCGCCGACTTCAACGCCCTCGCCTACGGCCTGGCCGGCACCGGCTCGGCCGGCGCCGAACGCCGCCCGTTCGGGATGGGCCAGGCGGTCGTCTTCGGCGACGGCGACTCCCTCACCATCCGCGCCGACGAGAACCAGGACTCCCGCAGCGCCAACCTGGAGGTCGTCCTCCTCGGCGGCCTGCCGATCCGCGAACCCGTCGCCTGGTACGGCCCGTTCGTCATGAACAGCCACCGCGAGCTCCAGCAGGCCATGGAGGACTTCCAGGCCGGCCGCCTCGGCACCATCCCCACCGACGCCCGATAGTTGCCTCCTACAACGAAACTGCCCGTGTGAGCCCGTCTCGACCCGAGACGGGCTCACACGGGCATCGCTCGCTTCTCAGGCAGTATCTTGCCTTGACTGATCCGCACTTGCTCCCTGCGCGCGGCGACCCCTCCAGCTTCGTCTGGGGCCAGAACCGCTGATCCCACGGCTCTCCGACCGACCGGAGCCTCCGCCGCCTACAGCAGCGCGTAGACGGCGGAGGCGTCGTCGTGGGTCTTGCCGCGCGGCCAGCGCTCGCAGGCGGCGTCCGCCCGCTCCACCTCGCGGACCTGGGCGATCAGCTCGCCCGGGCCGGACTCGGCGAGCAGCCGCAGCACGTCGCCCCAACTGCCCATCCCGAAGCGCTCGGTGTAGCGCGAGGCGCCGTCGGTGAGGGCGGCCAGCGCGTGCAGCCGCTCCAGCGGCACGAAGCCCGTCTCGGCGTGCTCGGCCGCCCGCGGACTGGCGGCGGCGATCCACGGGCCGGTGCCCCGGTTGCGGGCGGCGCGCACCGCCAGCGCGTACTCCAGGTGCAGCGCGGCCCGCTCGGCCGAGCCGGGGACGGTCGCCCAGACCTGGCGGCGCAGCCCCTCCCCGCCGGGGAAGCGCTGGTTGTCGCCGATCACCTTGGGCGGCCCGTCCTTGAACTCCAGCACCAGCAGCGAGTCGCCGAGCACCAGGTACTCCAGGGAATCGCCGTGCCGCCGGGCCGCGACCACCATCGCCGCGGGCGTGTTCGAGTGGCCGAGGTCGCAGCGGCCGCCGTGCAGCGCGGCCGTCTCCACGATGGCGTCGGCCAGGCACTCGGCGATCGACCGGTCCGCCCGGTCGGTGAGCCGGGCGAGCAGGTGCACGCCCAGGCGCCGGACGTACCAGGCCGTTCCGTGCCGGCACCCGGACTCCAGGCCGACCGGCGAACCGGCGCCGTCCAGCAGGACCAGCGCCTCCGGCGAGGCCGCCGCGAAGTCCTCGCTCTCGCGGTCAGGCCGCCGTGCTTCCCCTGCGAGCTGTAGCTGCATCCCGACAGTGTGGCCGCCGCCCCCGGCCCGCGCCCAGACCCGTGCGCCGGTGCGGCGCGGGCCGGGGCGCGGTGTCCGGTGGCAGCGGCGGTGATTCGGCCATACCGTCGGATAGCGACCACCCGATTCGGTCAATCAGCGCCGGTCGGGTTTGGGGCCCCCTTCGGGTGCCCGAACGGCCCGGGACTGACGAGGAGCTGATGATGACGATGTTCTGGCAGTTCATCGTGTTGGTCGCCGCCTCGCTCGGCTTTCCGACCGCCGCGCTGTTCTACCTGATCGGCGGACCGCGCTTCCCGGACGAGCGGCGCGACCGTTAGGGCCCGGCCTTCCAGGCCGGGTCGCGGCCGAGCAGCGCCAGGGCGCGGTCGAACCGGCCGGCGCCGCCGCCGGCTTCGAGGCCCGGGCGGAAGGCCCGGCCGGGCGCCCGCGCCTCCGGCGTGTTCGGGACGGCTTCGCTCACCGTCAGCAGCGCGGCGGCCAGGGCGTCGTCGCCGTCCACCGCCGCGACCAGCCGGTCCGCGCCGCCGAGCGCCGCGGCGACGTCCCAGCCGTGCACCAGGGTGTCCACCAGGTGGAAACCGACCGCCTGGGCGAGCGGGAACGGGCCGCCGTCGCGGATCTCGGGCAGCCAGAGCGCCCGATCGGTGACGGCCGCCTCCCGGAAGGCGGCGACGAGGTCGGCGCCGGTGCGCCGGAAGTCCTCCGCCGGATCCGCCCCGAGCGTCGCGTCCGCGAACAGCGCCGGGTCCGGCCCGGCGCCACGGGCGGCCGCGGCGAAGCCCCGGTGCTGGCCCACGCAGTGCTCCAGCAGCCGGCGCAGCGTCCACCCGGCGCACGGGGTGGGTCGGTCCAACTGCTCCGGCCGGACGGCGTCCACCACCTCGACGGCCAGTTCCATCGCCTGCGCGTGCAGTTCGACGAGCTTCATGCGGCAGTGACCCCCAGTCCTGCGGAAATGAATCCGATCACCTGATCAACGACAGCCGGTTCCCCGATGATCCTGCGGTGGCCGAGCCCCTGGGTGACCACCAGGTCCAGCTGCTCCCCGTACGCCCGCTTCAACCGCTGTGCCTGCCCGAGCGGCACCACGCCGTCGCCCTCGTCGTGCAGCACCAGGATCGGCAGCCCGATCGCCCCGGCCCGACCCGCCGCGTCGTAGCGGTCCCAGGCCCCGGCGTCCCCGGCGAACAGGCCCTGCTCGATCCGCTCCCGAAGCGCCCGCTCGACGATGGCGTCCAGACCGAGTCCGGCACAGAAGGCGGCCGGGAAGAAGCCGACCTCGGACACCCCGGAGACGGCCGCCAGCCGGCCCGCCCGCAGCCCGTCGCCCAGTGCGCCGAAGGCCGCGCAGACGCCCAGCGAGTGCGCGATCACCGCCTCGAACGGCCCGTACCGGTCCTGGAGCCGGAGCGCGAGTTCGCGGTGCTCCAGCACGCTGGTGCTGCGGCCGCCGGAGTCGCCGTGGCCCGGCGCGTCGAAGCCGACCACGCTGAGGCCGAGAGCGCGCAGTCCGGGGACGAAGGGCGCGAAGCGGGAGGCCCGGGAGCGCCAGCCGTGCAGCAGCAGGACGGGCCGCTCACCGCCGCCCCAGCGGTAGCCGACGACGGACTTGCCGTGGACCTCCAGCCGTTCGCGGACGGCCTGCCGGTGGATCTCCCGCTCGGCGGGACGGACCCGACTGCGCCGCAGCGGGCTCCGGAAGAGCTCGAAGGCCGCCCGCCCGGCCAGGCCCGGGGCGATCCGGGCGGTCGAGTTGAGGGTGGTGCGGATCAGTGCCTGGGCCGGGTCCATCGGGTCTCCCTGCTCTGCGCTCCCTGGCATCGCCGTGCGCGCCTCGCTCGGCAGCCTCGCTCGGGCGAGATATTAGCACGATCGTTCGTGCAGTTTTCAGGGCCGCCCACGGCCCGGGCACTACCCTGGGCCGCATCCACCGCGAGAAGGAACGAGGGCGCACGATGGCCGGACCGACCACCGACGGACGCGTCCTGCGCGGTGAGGAGACCCGCCGTGCCGTCCTGCGCCGGGCCGTCGCGGTCGCCTCCGTCGAGGGCCTGGACGCGCTGTCCATCGGCCGCCTCGCCACCGACCTCGGGCTCAGCAAGAGCGGCGTGTTCGCCGGCTTCGGCTCCAAGGAGGAACTGCAGCTCGCCACCGTCCGCGCCGCCCGCCGGATCTTCGCCGACGCCGTCGTCGTCCCGGTCGCCGACACCCCGCCCGGCCTCGCCAGGGCCCGCGCGCTCTGCGAGAGCTGGCTCGCCTACTCACGGGCCCGGGTCTTCCCCGGCGGCTGCTTCTTCTACGAGGTCACCGCCGAGTTCGACGCCCGTCCCGGCGCCGTCCGGGACGCCCTGGCCGACTGCGCCCGGGAGTGGCACGGGACGATCGTCGAGGCCCTCACCGACGCCCGCGCGGCCGGCACCCTGCGCTCCGACACCGACCTCGACGACCTCGCCTTCGCACTGATCGCGGTCCTGGAGACGGCCAACTCGCAGGCCGTGCTGCACGAGGAGGACGTCCCCTACCAGCGGGCCGGCCGCCTCCTGCTCCGCCTGCTGCGCGCCGGGGCCACCGACCCGGCCGACCCGGCGCTCGCGCCCGGCGGGAATTGTCAGTCACGCCCCGTCTAGGTCAACAGACCTTCCAGCAAGGCAGCTCGGGCCAGCAGCCGTTCGTCCTCCCCCGCCACGCCGACCACCTGGAGGCCGAGCGGCAGCCCGTCCGGGGTCCGCCCGGCGGGGAGGCTCAGCGCGGGCAGGCCGAGGTAGCTCCACGGCAGCGACATCACCGCGTCCCCGGTGCTGTGCAGCCCCTCCGGCGCCCCGCCCGGCGCGGACGGCGCCAGCCACAGGTCCACCCCGGCCGCCGCGGCCGCTCCGGCCACCCGCTCGCGCAGCCGCTCCCGGAAGCCCAGCGCGGCCTCGCGGTCCTCCGCCGCGACACCCTGGCCGACCCGGATGCCCGCCGCCGTCTCCGGCCGGTACAGGCCGCCGAACCAGGCGAACCAGTCGGCGTGACTGCGGGCCAGCTCGAACCGGTTGACGATCTGCAACTGCCGGGTGACCTCGGCGAAGTCGGGGAACAGCGCCACCCTGCGCACCGCCAGCCCGGCCCGCTCGAACCGCGCCACCCGCTCCTCGAAGGCGCGCAGCGCGGCCGGTTCGGCCCGCTCCAGGTACGGGCCGTCCGGCACCCCGAGCACCGGCTCCGGGCCGGGCTCCGCCTCCCGCCAGCCGTCGCACAGCAGCGGGGCCGCCAACGCCGCGCCCGCCAGGTCGGCGGTGAACACGCCCAGGGTGTCGAAGCTCGGCGCGTTCGGGATAACCCCCGTGATCGGGATCCGCCCGTACGTCGGCCGGAAGCCCACCACCCCGCAGTACGCGGCCGGGCGGATCACCGAACCGACCGTCTGGGTGCCGATCGCCAGCGGCACCAGCCCGGCCGCGACCGCCGCCGCCGACCCGCTGCTGGAACCGCCCGGGGTGTGCCCCGGGTGGTGCGGATTGCGGGTCGGGCCCGGGGCGCTCGCGGCGAACTCGGCGGTCACCGTCTTGCCCGCGACCATCGCCCCCGCCGCCAGCAGCCGGTCCACCACCACGGCCTGCGGGCCCGCCAGCACCCCCGGCGGCAGGGCGGAGCCGCCGTGCGTGGGCAGCCCGTCCACGTGCACGATGTCCTTGACCCCCACCGGCACCCCGTACAGCGGCGGCCGTCCGGCCGGCTCGGGGTACCGCGCGGTCAACTCCCGTGCCCGCGCCAGCAGTCGGTCGTGCCGCCCGGGCTCCGCCACGAAGGCGTGGAGCAGCGGGTCCACCCGCTCGACCAGCGCGCAGAAGCGCTCGACGTGCTCGGGCAACCCTGGTGAACCGGCTCGCAGCCCGGCGGCCTCGCGAGTCAACGACCTTGCTCGCACCAGGGGTTCGTCCATACCGAGCACCGTAGCGCCCGGCCGTTCACTGGTGCTCGGCCGACAGGTACGGCGTCTCACGCAGGAAGTACGCCCCGCAGGTGTGGCAGCACAGCTCCGGGGTCTTCCCCCAGTCCACCGCCTCCCGCACCTGCGCCCCCGGGTCGAGTTCCCGACCGCACATCGCCACGCTCTGCACCCCCCGGACCATGTGCCACAACCGCACCCCGCCGGCCTCCCCGTCGGCCCCGTACTCGGCTCGCATCTGGTGCATCATGCCCCCATCGTCCGACCGCCCGGCACTCCCGGCAACCGGAACCGACGGGCGCGGTCCCCGGTCGGAACCCGGCCACCGCACCCCGGTAGGGTACGCAGCCGAACCGGTGCCGACGGCCTTCCCAGAAGCCCAAGTCGCCCGAAATCAACCGCATTTCGCCCATAGATGGAGCCTTCAGCGTGCGCTCTTCCCGTCTTCTCGCCGCCTCGACCCTGGTGGCGCTCACCATAGGCGCCACGGCCGGCGCGGCCACCGCCGGCGCCGTCGGGATCGCCACCGCCACCCCGAGCCCCACCGCCACCGCCACCCCGAGCACCCCCGCTCCGACGGCCACGGCCACGGCCACGGCCACGGCCACGGCCACGGCCAAGCCGACGAACCTGCCCACCCCTCCGGTCCCCACTCCCAGCGGCGGCCACTGCCAGAACTACGTGCTGCAGCCCCTCAAGGTCACCGGCACCGGCCTCGCCAACACCACCCTTGCCAAGGGCGGTCAGGCCCAGGAGGCCACAGTGACCTTCGAGAACACCACCGGTGTCGACCTCAAGAAGGTGGACACCTACTTCTTCTTCACCGACGTGTCGGAGACCGAGCCCGTGACCAACCCTGTCACCTGGGGCAAGGAGTCCTTCAACATCCAGGTGAAGCTGCCCGGCGGGGACTGGAAGACGCCCGAGGCGGGCGCCGTCACCGGGAGCATGACCTATCTGAAGGTGGACCTCGGCAAGTACGCGATCGCCAAGGGCGGGAAGCTCACCCTCCAGGTGCGTCTCGCGGCCACCGACAAGGCCCTCACCGCCCGCTACTTCGCCCAGCTGAGCGGCACCTCCGAGGCCTTCGAGGCCAAGGACGTGCCGGGCGCCGACACCAACGGCCGCTGCGTGGCCTTCAACGGCGACTACCGCGTCGACGACTTCTTCAAGGTGGTCGACGCCGGATCGACCCCGGCCGGCGGCCCCTCCACCCCCGCCGCCGTCCCCGCCGCCGCGGTCTCCGCCTCGCCGTCGGCCGGCCCGCACCTGGCCGAGACGGGCTCCTCCTCCAACACCCTGCCGATCGCCCTGGGCGGCGCGGTGGTGCTGGCGGCGGGCGCCGGTACCCTGTTCGTCCTGCGCCGCCGCAAGGCGGGCGCGCACGGCTGACCGTCCGACAGATGAACCGAGGGGCGCGGACAACCGTTCGGGCCCCTCGGTGGTCTTCCCGGAGAGCGAACCCCGACCCCACCGCTGGAGCCCACCGATGCGTCCCGCCCGCCTCCCCGCCGCCTGCACCCTGCTCGTGCTCACCATCGGTCCGGTCGCCCTCGCCACGGCCCCCGCGCTCGCCGCCGACGCCACCCCCACCGGGCCCCCCTCGGCCACCTCGACGGCCACCGGCTCCCCCGGGGCCGAGTGCCCGGAGGGCACGACCGCCGACCCGATACCGGTCACCAGCAGCAGCGACGATGCGGGCGAACTCGCCGTCACCTTCACCAACCCCGCCACCGCCACGGTCAAGCAGCTCGCGACCACCGTCGCCTCCGCGGACGGTGCCGGCCTCCCCGTCGAACTGCGCGCCGGGTCCGGCGCCTGGAAGCCCCTCACCGTCACCGGCACCCCGGTCAACGCCGGCAGCTACCAGCTCCCCCAGGGCCAGCGGCTCACCCTCCGGGTACGGCTCGCCGGCGGAGCCCCGCACGGCGACCACCGCCTCACCTTCACCGCCAAGTCCGAGGTCCTCCCGAGCGGCTCCGCCCCCGCGAAGAAGTACACCTGCCCCCAGCTCGCCGCCACCTACACCATCCCGCTCACCCCCACCGACCGCCTTCCGGCCCCCACCCACCTCGCCGACACCGGCGCCGGTACCGCCACCCGCCCCCTCGCCATCGCCGGCACCACCGCGCTCCTCCTCGGCGCCGCCCTCCTCCTCGTCACCCGCCGCCGCCCCCTCACCGACTGACCCCGGCACCGCCCGCCCCTTGCGCGCGCCCCAACGCCCGCGCGGCGCCGCCCCCAGCCCTACGAAAGCCCTACGAAGCCGCCCGCAGGAGGGCGTCGTCCTGCCACTTGAGGATCTTGTCGAAGCTCACGATGGCCCCCCGGAGGGGGTGGTTGCGGAGCTGGACGTGGTCGGTGAGGGCGTGGATGAGGAAGAGGCCGCGGCCGGATTCGGCGGTGAGGTCGGGGAGGGCGTCGAGGTCGACCGGGCGGAGGGTGGGGGCCGGGGGGCGGGAGGGGAGGACGTGGGTGTCGTACGGGTGGCCGTCGCGGCGGGGCCGGTGGGCGGCGAGGACGCGGGCCGGGACGGTGGCGCGTCCGCGGCGGTGCCGGCGGGGCGCGCGGCCGGCCGGGGCCGCGGTGGCCGGGCGGCGGACGGCGGGCGGGGCGCCGGCGGCGGGCAGGCCGGGGCCGGAGTCGGTGACCTCGATCCGCAGCCGGTCACCGTTGATCGAGGCGGTGACCTGGAAGCCGTCGTCGGGCCGGCCGGTGGCGCCGTGTTCGACGGCGTTGGCGCAGGCCTCGGTGAGGGCGACGCCGAGGTCGTCGGCGATCTGCGGGTCGACGCCCGCGGTCGCCATGGCACCGAGCAGGATGCGCCGGGCCAGCGGGACGCTGGCCGGGTCGCGCTTGAGGTGCAGAGTCCACCAGATGTCCACGGGAGGTCCCTCCTGGCTGCGGCTCCACATACAACTAGGTATCTCCGGGCGAATCGGCGGCGAACCGTGCCCGGGGGCGGCTACCGCCCGTTCGGCGGATGGACTGGGGACGGCGTCTGTGCCGAAGGGCGCACGGGGTGGGATGCACGCCGCCGCCGAACGGTGCATTCGTAGGGATTTCCCACCCTGCCCGTGTCCGCGGTGTACGCGATGAGATGATGGCCCGGCCATGACTGCCCTCCCCGCCGCCCCGTTCCGGGGCACCCCCGTCGTTGATTCGACGCAGCCGGCTCGGCCGGTGGGTGCCGCCTGGGACCTACGGCTTGCCCGGGCGGTCCCGTTCGCGCTGGTCTGCACGCTGATAGCGGCGGCCGGGCACGCCCTGGCCGGTGGCGGGAACGTGCCGCCGGCCGCGCTGGCGACGGGTTTCGCCGCGGTGCTGGTGCTCGCGGTGGCGTGCGGCGGGCGGGAGCGTTCGCTGGCGGCCATCGCCGGGGCGCTCGGCGCGGGGCAGCTCGGACTGCACTGCCTCTTCCACGGTTTCAGCGGCCACGGTTTCGGCGGCTCCGACATGCGGCACGGCTCGATGTCCTTGCCGCAGGCGGCCGGTCGGCTGATCTGCAACGAGGCCCGTCCGGGCACGCTGATCGGCCTGCCCGGCGGCACCTCCCCGGAGCAGCTGGTCTCCTCGGCGGGCCTGGATCCGCACGCGTACGCCGCCGCGCCGTGGTGGCAGGGCGGCGTGCTGGGGATGACGCCGTCGATGCTGGCCGGGCACCTGGCCGCCGCGCTGGTGGCGGGCTGGTGGCTGCGGCGCGGGGAGGCGGCGCTGTGGCGGCTCGTGCGGGTGGCCGCGTCGGCGGCCCGGGAGCACTGGGCGGCGCCGCTGCGGTCGGCGCTGGTGCTGGTGGCCGCGCTGCTGCGCGGTCTGTTCGGCGTGGCCGGTCCGGCCCGTCGGTGCGGCGCGGGTGGCGGCGACGGCCGGCTGCCCGCGAGCGCGGTGCTGCGGCACAGCGTGGTGCGGCGCGGTCCGCCGTGCGGGGCCTTCGCGTACTGATCCGGTGTTCCGCCGTACCCGTCGAGCGGTGGCGGCCGAACCGGTGAGGTGCGCGGTGTCCGGGCCGTTCCCGTCCGCCCACGGCGACGGCGGCCCACGGCTCTGCCCTCACACGTCCGCACGTGCGGCGCCGCCGAGGCACGGTTCCCCGTCGCCCGGTCCGGCCGGCCGCCGAGCTCCGATCGGAGACCCCCCAACATGCGTTCCCTCCCCACCCGCCGCACCGCCGCCGTCGCCGTGACCGCCGCCGCCTCCGTGGTGGCGCTGGCCGGGCCGGCCTTCGCGCACGTCACCGTCAACCCGGGCTCGGCCGCCCAGGGCGGCTACGCGACGGTCAACTTCCAGGTGCCGGACGAGAGCGACACGGCGAGCACGGTGAAGCTGGAGGTCAACCTGCCGCTGGACCACCCGCTGGCCTCGGTCCGGACCGTGCCGATGCCGGGCTGGACCTCGACCGTCGAGAAGTCCAAGCTCGACAAGCCGATCAAGGTGCACGGGAGCGACGTCAACGAGGCCGTCTCCAAGATCACCTGGACCGCCGACGCCGGGACCAAGGTCGCCCCCGGCCAGTTCCAGGAGTTCAAGCTGTCGCTCGGCCCGCTGCCGACCGACGCCGACAGCATGGTGTTCAAGGCCCTGCAGACCTACGACAACGGCGACGTCGTCCGCTGGATCGACGAGGCCCAGGCCGGCCAGCCCGAGCCGGCCCACCCGGCGCCGACCCTGAAGCTCACCAAGGCCGCCTCCGGTGACGGCCACGGCGTCACCGCCTCCGCCTCCCCGGCCGCCGGTGCCCACGGCGACAGCTCCGACCACGCCGCCTCCGACGGCGGCGCCGAGTCCAGCGACGACACCGCCCGCACCCTCGGCGTGGTGGGCATCGTGGTCGGCGTGATCGGCACCGCCGTCGGCGTGCTCGGCCTGCGCCGCAGGAACAGCGGCTCCGCCTCCTGACCCCCGCACCGGCGGGGCCGTACCGGTACCCGCGCCCGTACGTGAACCGGTACGGCCCCGCCGGTGGTCCTCCCGCGCCCGATCGGATCCACCATGCTCCGCACCACCCGTTCCACCCGCACCACCCGCCTGGCCGGCGCGGCCGCCCTCGCCCTGGCCGCCGCGCTCACCCTCTCCGCCTGCGGGTCCTCCGGCGGCGGCCCGACCGCCGCGAAGGTCACCCAGCAGAAGGACGACAGCCCGTACCAGGGCACCAAGCTGGCCAAGAACTTCGAGAAGCCCGACCTCCAGCTGACCGACACCTCCGGCCAGCCGTACGACCTGCGGCAGCAGACCAACGGCAGGGCCACCCTGCTGTTCTTCGGCTACACCAGCTGCCCGGACGTCTGCCCGACGACCATGGGCGACATCGGCGTCGCGATGAAGGCGCTGTCCCCGGAGGACCGGAAGAAGATCAACGTCGTCTTCGTCTCCACCGACCCGCAGCGCGACACCCCCAAGGTGCTGCGCACCTGGCTGGACTCGATGGGCACCGACTTCATAGGCCTCACCGGCGACCTGGCCAAGGTGAAGACCGCCGCCCGGTCGCTCGGCATCATGATCGAGGACCCGGTGGTCAACGCGGACGGCACCGTCACCTCGACCCACGGCGCGCAGGTGCTCGCCTTCCTCCCCTCGGACGACAAGGCGCACGTGCTCTACATGAGCGGCACCGAGGAGAAGACCTACGAGCACGACCTGCCGCTGCTCGCCAAGGGCGTGGCGGCGTGACGGCGGAGAACCGCCGCTTCCGCCGCTCGGCCCTGGCCGGCGCGGTGCTGGCGACGGTCCTCGGCGGCGGGGCGATGCTCGCCGCCTGCGGGACCGGCGGCCAGGACGGCGCCGCGGCCGCCGACGCCGGACCGGCGAAGCTGAGCGTGGCCGACCCCTACATCCCGCTGCCCCCGGCGGGCGGGATGGGCGCCGGCTACCTGACCGTGCGCAACGACGGCGGGCCGGACCAGTTGGTCAAGGTGTCCAGCCCGGCCGCCGGGTCGGTCACC
The DNA here is from genome assembly GCF_042734825.1 of Kitasatospora sp. NPDC059648. NCBI lineage: Bacteria > Bacillati > Actinomycetota > Actinomycetes > Kitasatosporales > Streptomycetaceae > Kitasatospora > Kitasatospora sp. NPDC059648. Next base: position 34,325 of record NZ_JBHWDU010000006.1, read on the forward strand.
ATGCACCGCTCGACCTCATCGACCATGGAGCAGGTGAACAGCCTGGACGTGCCCGCGCACGGCGCGCTGCAGCTCGCCCGTGGCGGCACCCACCTGATGATCATGGATTGGCAGAAGGCCCCCGCCCTGGGCGACGAGCTGGAGCTCGACCTGACCTTCGCCAAGTCCGGCACCATCTCCGTCAAGGTTCCGGTCAAGGAGCTCACCTACCGTCCAGGCCAGAGTTAGGGGACCCGCCCGCATGGAGAAGGCCGCCCACCTCCGGAGCGCCGGCCCCCGGAACGCCCGGCACCGGAACGCCCGGCACCGGATCGCCCGGCGCCGCAGGGCCGTCGGGCTGCTCGGCATGCTCGGCGCGCTGCTCGCGCTGATGCTCGCCGGTGCCGGCCCGGCCTCCGCGCACGCCACCCTGGACTCCACCGACCCGGCGCAGAACTCGGTGGTCGCCACCGCCCCCCAGGCGGTCACCCTGACCTTCAGCGAGACGGTCTCGCTGTCCAGCGACTCCGTCCGGGTGCTCGACCCGGCCGGCAAACCCGTGGACACCGGCAATCCGGCGCACGCCGACGGCAGGGGCGACACCGCCCGGGTCGGCCTGAACAGCGGACTCGCCAACGGCACGTACACCGTCGCCTGGCGGGCCGTCTCGGAGGACTCCCACCCCGTCGGCGGAGCGTTCACCTTCTCCATCGGCGCGCCCTCGGACACCTCGGTGTCCACCACCGCACTGCAGGGCGCCGAGGCGGACACCGTGGTCGCCGCCCTGTACGGGACCGGGCGCACCGTCGCCTACGCGGCCTTCGCACTGCTCGCCGGGGTCGCCGCCTTCGTGCTGGTCTGCTGGCCGGCCGGCGCCACCCGGCGCCCGGTGCAGCGGCTGCTGATGACCGGCTGGACGGCGCTGCTGGCGTCGACCGTCGCGGTGCTGATGCTGCGCGGCCCGTACGAGCGCGGCACGGGCGTCGGGCAGGCCCTCGACCTGTCGCTGGTGCGCGCCACCCTGGACGAGCGGATCGGCACCGCACTGGCCGCCCGGCTGCTGCTGCTCGCCGCGGCCGGGATCTTCCTGTCGCTGCTGGTCGGCCAGCTGGGGCAGCCGCCGAAGCCCGCCCCCGCGGCCCCTGCGGAGGACGAGGACACCGACGCCGAGGCCGCCGAGCTGCGCGCGCTGGAGCAGCGGGCCGCCGAGCGCCCGCAGCGCGAGGTCCGGCTCGGCCTGGGCGTGGCCGGGCTGGTGCTCGCGGTGGCGCTCTCCGCGACCTGGGTGGGCGCCGACCACGCCTCGGTGGGCATCCAGGTCTGGCTGGCGCTGCCGTTCGGCATCCTGCACCTGATCGCGATGGCGCTCTGGCTGGGCGGCCTGGCCTCGCTGCTGGTCGCGCTGCGCGAGGGCGTCGGCGCCGAGGTGGTGGACCGCTTCTCCAAGGTCGCCTTCGGCTCGGTGGCCGCGCTGGCCGCCACCGGGATCTACCAGTCCTGGCGGGGCCTGGGCAGCTGGGGCGCGCTGACCGGCACCGAGTACGGGAAGCTGCTGCTGGTGAAGAGCGGCTGCGTGGTCGTGATGCTGGGCGTCGCCTGGATCTCCCGCAGCTGGCTGGCCCGGCTGCGCTCGGCCCCCGCCGAGGCGGCCGAGGTCGAGCGGACCGAGGTGCCCGAACCGGTCGGCGCCGCGGCGCGCAGCGAGGACCCGGTGCGGCAGGCGCAGCTGGACCGCCAGCGGGCCGCCGCGGCGAGTGCCGGGCGCGAGCGCGGGCTGACCCCGACCCGGGCCGGGCTGCGCCGTTCGGTGCTGGTCGAGGCGCTGGTCGCGGTGGCGGTGCTGGTGGTCACCACGATGCTCACCAACTCCCCGCCCGGGCGGGTGGCGGGTGAGGTCAAGGCGGCCGGGACCACCGCGGGCACCGGGAACGCGGCCCCCGCGGCCCCCGCGGCCCCGAAGACCGAACCGGGCCGCACGGTGGAGCTCAAGCTGCCGTACGACACCAAGGGCCGGACGCCGAACGCCAAGGGCACCGCGACCGTGACCCTCTCCCCGGCCGCGACCGGCCCGAACGAGGTCGGGCTCGCGCTGGACGGCACGGACGGCAAGCCGGTGGACGTCCCCGAGGTGCAGCTCGCCTTCACCCTGCCGGACCGCGACCTCGGCCCGCTGCCGGTCGCGCTCACCCCGGCGGGCACCGGCCGCTGGAGCGGCACCGCGCAGCTGCCGCTGGCCGGCACCTGGGTGGTCTCGGTGCAGATCCGCTCCTCCGACATCGACCAGACGACCCCGACCCAGCAGTTCAAGATCGGGTGAGCGCGGTGGAGGAGGCGGACACGGTGGAGGACACGGGCAAGGGCCGGGCGGGCGTCACCCGCCGGGCGCTGCTCGGCACGGCCGGCGCCGGACTGCTGGTCGGCGCCGGGGCCGGGGCGGCCGGGGCGGTGGCCTACGGCGGCCCGGCGGACGGCGCGACGGCGGGCGGCGGGACGGCGGGCGGCGCCGCGCTCGGCACCGGCCGGGTGCCGTTCCGCGGCGAGCACCAGGCGGGGATCCTCGAACCCCAGCAGGCCGGTGTCCGGCTGGCCGCCTTCGACCTGGCGGACGGCGTCGGCCGGGACGGGCTGCGCACCCTGCTGCAACGCTGGACCAGGGCCGTCGACCGGCTGACCGCCGGGGAGCCGGCCGAGGAGTTCGACAACCAGGTCGCGCTGGACGCCGGACCCTGCTCGCTCACCGTCACCCTCGGCTTCGGCACCACGCTGTTCGACCGGGCCGGGCTGGCCGACCGCCGCCCGGCCGCCCTCGAACCGCTGCCCGCCTTCCCCGGCGACGCGCTGGACCCGGCCCGCGGCGAGGGCGACCTGTTCGTCCAGATCGGCGCCGACGACGCGCTGGTGGCGGTGCACGCCCTGCGGACGCTGCAGAGGCTGGCGGCCGGTACGGCGGCGCCGCGCTGGCAGTCGGCCGGCTTCGCCCGCACCCCGGGCGCGACCGCGCGGCCGATGACCGGTCGCAACCTGATGGGGCAGATCGACGGCACCAACAATCCCGAGCGAGGCGGGGAGGGCTTCGCCGCCAAGGTGTTCTGCACCGCCGGCGGGGACCAGCCGGCCTGGCTGGCCGGGGGCTCGTACCTGGTGTTCCGGCGGATCCGGATGCTGCTGGACCACTGGGAGGCACTGCCGGTGGACCGCCAGGAGCGGGTGATCGGGCGGCGCAAGTCGGACGGTTCGCCGCTGAGCGCACCGGCCGGGTCGGGCGAGGGCACCGCGGTGGACCTCTCGGCGCAGGGGCCGGACGGCGGCCTGGCGATCCCCTCCGACGCCCACATCCGGGTCGCGGCCCCGGCGGGCAACGGCGGGGCGGCGATGCTGCGGCGCGGCTTCTCGTACCACGACGGGACGCTGCCGGACGGCTCTCCGGACGCCGGGCTGCTCTTCCTCGCCTTCCAGGCCGACCCGCGCAGGGGCTTCACGCCGGTGCAGCGCAAGCTCTCCCGGGCGGACGGGCTGTCCCGCTTCCTGCGGCACGAGGCGAGCGGGCTGTACGCCGTGCCGCCGGGGGTGCCGGCCGGAGGATACCTCGGCCAGCAGCTGCTGGAGGGGTAGACCGGCAGGAGCGGTCCCGGCCACTGGAACGCTTTCCTGCCGGGAGCGCGGAATCGTTATGGTGACTGCTTCGGCACCACCCCGCCCATGCACCACACCATCCGCAACGGAGGCGTCATGTCGGCCACCCGCTACACCTATCTCGGCCCGGCCGGCACCTTCACCGAGGCGGCGCTGCACACGCTGCCCGAGGCGGCGACCCGGGAGCTGGTGCCGCTGTCCTCGGTGGCGCTGGCGCTGGACGCGGTGCGCGGCGGGGAGGCCGCCGGGGCATTCGTGCCGATCGAGAACTCGGTCGAGGGCGCGGTCACCGCGACCAACGACGAACTGGCCGCCGGCGCGCCGCTGATGATCTACCGAGAGGTACTGCTGCCGATCACCTTCGCGCTGCTGGTGCGGCCGGGCACCGAGCTGTCCGGGGTGAAGACGGTGACCAGCCACCCGGTGGCCCAGCCCCAGGTGCGCAAGTGGCTGGCGGCCAACCTGCCGGACGCCACCTGGGAGTCGGCGGCCTCGAACGCGGACGGCGCCCGGCTGGTCGCCGAGGGCCGGTACGACGGGGCGTTCGCGGGCGAGTTCGCGGCGCCGATCTACGGGCTGGACCCGCTGGTCAAGGAGATCGCCGACGCGCACGGCGCGACCACCCGGTTCGTGCTGGTCGGCCGGCCGGGGCGGGTCTCCTCGCCGACCGGGGCGGACAAGACCTCGATGGTGGTCTGGCTGCCGGACGACCACCCGGGTGCGCTGCTGGAGCTGCTGCAGGAGTTCGCGGTGCGCGGGGTGAACCTGATGCGGATCGAGTCCCGGCCGACCGGGGAGGGGCTGGGCAGCTACTGCTTCCTGATCGACTGCGAGGGGCACCTGTCCGAGCGGCGGGTGGCCGAGGCGATGATGGGGCTCAAGCGGATCTGTCCGCAGGTGCGGTTCCTCGGCTCCTATCCGCGCGCCGACCGGCAGGTGTCCAAGCACCGGCGGCCGGGGACGTCGGACGAGGATTTCACGGCGGCGGCGGACTGGCTCTCCCGGGCGCTCGACGGGCGCGGGGACATCTGAGCGCCTTCTCCCGTCCCTCTGGCCTTTTCCGACCGTTATCGACCGGACTGATCAAGTGCGGCGGGTGACCGGACCGTCATCCACAGGAACGTCCGACTCCGGGGGCCGCTGTCCACAGGCCTCCCCGCCGTCCACACGCTGTCCACAGCCGGAAGTTATCCACAGGCCTGGGGATGAGTCGACAAACCGGTATAGCCATTGCCCAGAACAGGTCGGATCATCGGTTTGCGTCGCAGAGATGACTAATCGGACCAGAGTCACCCGCTTGCCTGCAAATCACCCGGGCGAGTGCATCAATTCCCTCACCCGAGAAGGTTGATTGAGGTTTGAAACCTCAATTCCTTGGCTTCGTCGCGCGGAGGCCGATCCTCCCCCGCCGTCCACAACCCCGGCCCCGAGCCTGTGGATAACCCGCCTCCGGCCCGGACCCGGCGGATTCCCCACAAGGGTTATCCACAGGTTCCGGTGAGTTATCCCCAGGAGAAATCCGGTACCGGTGGAGGAACGCCCGCCCGGTACGCTTGGCCCTGTGATTGACCTTCGCCTGCTCCGTGAGGACCCTGACCGAGTGCGCGCCTCGCAGCGCGTCCGTGGCGAGGACGTCGACGTGGTCGACGCCCTCCTCTCCGCCGACGAGCGACGCCGGTCCTCGGGCAGCCGCTTCGACGAACTGCGCAACGAGCAGCGGGTGCTCGGCAAGCAGGTCGCCCAGGCCAAGGGCGAGGAGAAGACCGCCCTGCTGCAGCGCACCAAGGAACTGGCCGCCGAGGTCAAGGCCGCGGACGCCGAGCAGAGCGCGGCCAAGGAGGAGGCGGACCGCCTGCTCCGCTCCCTGGCGAACCTCATCGACCCGGCCGCCCCGGTCGGCGGCGAGGAGGACTTCGTCACCCTGGAGGAGATCGGCACCCCGCGCGACTTCGCCGCCGAGGGCTTCGAGCCCCGCGACCACGTCGAGCTCGGCCAGCTGCTGGGCGCGATCGACACCGAGCGCGGCGCCAAGGTCGCCGGTGCCCGCTCCTACTACCTGACCGGTCCCGGCGCGCTGCTGGAGCTCGCCCTGGTCAACATGGCGATCGCCCAGGCCACCGCGGCCGGCTTCATCCCGATGATCACCCCGGCCCTGGTCCGCCCGGCCGCCATGGACGGCACCGGCTTCCTCGGCCAGGCCGCCGAGAACGTGTACCACCTCCCCGAGGAGGACAAGTACCTCGTCGGCACCAGCGAGGTCCCGCTCGCGGCGTACCACATGGACGAGATCATCGAGGCCGACAAGCTGCCGCTGCGCTACGCCGGCTACTCGTCCTGCTTCCGCCGGGAGGCCGGCACCTACGGCAAGGACACCCGCGGCATCATCCGCGTCCACCAGTTCGAGAAGGTGGAGATGTTCGTCTTCACCACGCCCGAGGACGCGGAGAACGAGCACCGCCGTCTGCTCCAGTGGGAGAAGGACTTCCTCAACGCGCTGGAGCTGCCGTACCGGGTGATCGACGTCGCCTCCGGCGACCTCGGTTCCTCGGCCGCGCGCAAGTTCGACATCGAGGCCTGGATCCCGACCCAGGGCAAGTACCGCGAGGTCACCTCGACCTCCAACACCACCGAGTACCAGGCCCGCCGCCTGTCGATCCGGATGCGCGAGGAGGGCAGGACCCGCCCGCTCGCCACCCTGAACGGCACCCTGGTCGCCGTCCCGCGCACCATCGTGGCGATCCTGGAGAACCACCAGCAGGCCGACGGCTCGGTCGTCGTGCCCGAGGCGCTGCGGCCCTACCTCGGGGGGCGGACCGTCCTAGAGCCGGTCAAGTGACCTCGACCGCACACCCGATCGGTGGCGACCTGCCCTACCGGCTGGTCGCCACCGACCTCGACGGCACGCTGCTGACCAGCGCGGAGACCGTCTCCGAGCGCACCCGCGCCGCCCTGGCCGCGGCCACCGGCGCGGGCGCGCTGCACATCATCGTGACCGGGCGCTCGGCCGTCTGGGCCCGGCCGGTCTTCGACGCGATCGGCTACACCGGGATAGCGGTCTGCGGCCAGGGCGCCCAGGTCTACGACGCGGGTGCGCACAAGCTGCTCACCTCGCTCACCCTGGACCGCCGGCTCGCCGCGCTCGCGATCGAGAAGATCGAGGCCGAGACCGGCCCGCTGGCGATCGCCTCCAACCAGGACGGCCTGGACGGGCAGGTGCTGGCCGGCCCCGGCTACGAGCTGCTGATCGGCTCCGACCTCCCGGTCGTCCGGGTCGAGCGCGGCGAACTGCTCGCCTCCCCGGTCGCCAAGCTCTACATCCAGCACCCCGGCCTGACCGACGACGCCCTCGCCGAGGCCGCCCGGCGCGCCGCCGGCGACCTGGTCGGCGTGGTGATGGCGGGGGCCGGCGTGGTCGAGCTGCTGCCGCTGGGCCTGTCCAAGGCCACCGGCCTGGCCGTGGCGGCCCGCCGCCTGGGCGTGCGCGCCGTCGACACCATCGCCTTCGGCGACATGCCCAACGACGTGCCGATGTTCGGCTGGGCGGCGCACGGCGTGGCCATGGCCGGCGCCCACGAGGAGCTGCTCGCCGTCGCCGACGAGGTGACCGCGGGCAACGACGAGGACGGCGTGGCCGTCGTCCTGGAGCGCCTCTTCACCTGGGCCTAGGCGTCTTTCGGATCACTCCCCGGAACCTCCACGTTCGACGCGACGGCCGGCCACGCACGGCCCGGGGCAGTTGTAGGATGACCGGGCAAGCGGTTGTAGGATGACCGATGACCGACGAGCGGTGCACGAAGGGAGGCCCGGCATGAGCGGCGACGGCAACACCCTGCAGGCGGCCGGGCGGCGATCCCTGGTGGACACCGCCATCGACCAGCTGCGCGAGCAACTGGCCGGCGGGGCCTGGCCCGTGGGATCGCAGATCCCCACCGAACACGAGCTCGCCGAGCGGCTGCAGGTCGGACGGAACACCGTGCGGGAGGCGATCCGGGTGCTGGTGCACGCCGGGATGCTGGTCTCCCGGCAGGGCGAGGGCACCTTCGTACGGTCCACCAGCGACCCGGCGGCGGTGCTGCGCGGCGTCCAGCGCTCCGGCATCCGGGACGTCCTGGAGGTCCGCGCCGCGCTGGAGACCGAGGGCGCCCGGCTGGCCGCCCTGCGGCACACCCCCGAGGACATCCGGCGGATGCGGGCCGCGCTGGCCCGGGAGGCCGAGGTCTTCGCGGCCCACCCCGAGCGGGCGAGCCGCGAGGCCACCGTCGAGCACGACCTGGAGTTCCACACCGCCGTCGTCGAGGCCGCGCACAACCCGGCGCTGGCCGAGGTCTACCGCTACTTCGGCGCCTCCGTGCGCGAGGCGATGACCGCCGCCTTCGGCGACCACGAGATGCCCGAGGCCGTCGTGGCCACCCACGAGGCGCTGGTCGACGCGATCGAGAGCGGCGACCCGGACCGCGCCGAGACGGCCTGTCGCGCGCTGCTCGCCGAGCCCACCGCCGCCGTCGAGCAGCTGCTCGCGGCCATCGCGGCCCGGAAGTAGGACGGCGAGCCCCGCTCCGTCCGTTCCGCGGCCGGCGCCCGTCCCCGTCGTCCGTGTCTCCCCTGATCCACGAAAGAACAGCACCCCCCATGGCCGTCACCCGTGCCCAGCAGCCGGTTGCCACCACCCCTGCCCCGCTCCCCGTCCGCACCCGGCTCGCCCACCCCGTCCTGCTGCTGGCAGGCATCGTGCTGGTCGCGCTGAACATGCGCGCCTGCCTGGCCGCGGTCTCGCCGATGGTCGCCGAGATCCAGCGGACCTTCGGCCTGTCCGCGACCGCGAGCGGGCTGATCACCACCGTCCCGGTGCTGTTCCAGGGCGTCGGCGCGCCGCTCACCCCCCGGCTGACCCGCCGGTTCGGCGCCGAGCGCGTCGTCCTCGGCGCGGTGCTGGTGCTGGGCGCGGGCGTGCTGCTGCGGGTGCTGCCCTCGGTGTTCGCGCTGTACGCGGGCTGCGTGGTGATCGGCGTGGCCATCGCGGTGCTGAACGTGTCGATGCCGGGCCTGGTCAAGCGGGAGTTCCCGGACCGCGCGGCGACCATGACCGGCGTCTACTCGACCACCATGCTGGTCGGCGCGACCCTCGCCGCCGGCACGTCCGTCCCGCTGGAGCACGCGCTCGGCGGCGGCTGGCGGGCCTCGCTCGGCGCCTGGTCGCTGCTCGCGCTGGTCGCCGCGGTGGCCTGGCTGCCGCAGGTGCTGCGCTCCCGGCAGGAGAAGTCCGCGGTCGCCGCGGCCGCCCAGCCCGGCAAGCCGATCGAGGGCCTCTGGAAGTCCCCGCTGGCCTGGCAGATCAGCCTGTTCATGGGCATCTCGTCGCTGCTGGTCTACACCCTGGTCGCCTGGATGCCGACCATCCTGGCCGACCACGGCATGGACCGCGGGCAGGCCGGCCTGGTCTTCGCCTTCTCCAACCTGGTGCAGGTCGCGGGCGCCTTCCTGGTGCCGCTGATGGCCGGCCGGATGACCAGCCAGCGCGCGCTGGCCGTCACCATGGCCGTCCTGAACGGGCTCGGCATCGCCCTGCTGCTGGTCGCCCCGGTCTCCGGCGCCTGGGTGTCGGCGGCCATCCTCGGCGTGGCCCAGGGCGGTTCGCTGGGCCTCGGCCTGGCGTTCATCGTGCTGCGCACCGGCACCGCGGGCGGGGCCGCCCAGCTGGGCGGGATGTCCCAGGCGATCGGCTACCTGGTCGCCGCGGCCGGTCCGGTCGGCGCCGGCGCACTCCACCAGCTGACCGGGGGCTGGGAGGCCACCCTGGTGCTGATGCTGGTGCTGGTCACGGTGGTCGGCGCGGCGGGCTTCGGCGCGGGGCGCAACCGGACGCTGTAGGAACGCCGGCTACTCCTCGGCGGCGAGGGTCAGCCCGGCGAGCTTCACCGAAGCCAGCACGCTCGCCCCGACGGTGACCACCAGCAGCAGCGGGACGGCCGCCCCGAGCGAGACGTCGGCGCCGACCGCCGCGTCCCCGGCCACCGCCTCGGCGACCGCCCGGCCCCACTGCTGAACGCTCAGCGTCCGGGCGCCCTGGACGAAGTTGCCGATCAGCGACTCCCAGACCAGCGCGTACGCCAGCCCGGCCACCACCGCGTGCCGGGTGACCACGCCGAGCAGCAGGAACAGCGCGCTGTAGGCGGCCCCGGCCACCAGCACAGCCACGGTGTAGCCGAGCGCCACGCCGTCCCGGGTGCCGTACAGCAGCAGCCCGGCGAGCAGGGTCGGGACGGCGGCGAACACCCAGGTGGTGCCGATCGCGACGGCCAGCTTGGTGGTGATGATCTTCCAGCGGGGCAGCGGCTTGGCGAGCAGGTAGACGATCGAGCCGTCGTCGATCTCAGTGGCGATCACGCCGGTGCCGATCACCAGCCCGAGGATCGGGACGAGGGTGCCGAGGTCCAGCTGGCCGAGGATCTTGACGGTCAGGCCGTGCGCGTCGCCGTCCGACCGGCCGGCGATCGCCGAGACGATCAGCAGCAGGACGGGCGCCACCAGCAGCAGGGCGCCGCGGCGGCGGCCGAGCAGGCCGCGCAGGGTCAGCCTGGCGACGGTCGGGTTCATGGTCGGTCGGCCCCTTCCTGGGTCCGGGTTTCGGTGGGGGTCAGGCCGGGCGTCACGCGGAGACCAGGTACGAGAACACGCTCTCCAGCGACTCGTCCGCCGGGGACACGGTGTACAGCCGGATGCCGGCCTCCCGGGCGACCCTGGGCAGCAGGGTGGTGAAGCCCTGGAAGTTCACCGCCTCGATCCGCAGCGCCCGCTCCCGCTCGTCCACCTCGATGCCGGTGGTCGAGCCGTCGGCGATCAGCGCGGCGGCGAGCCGGCGGTCGTCGCTGGAGCGGACCAGGTAGCGGTGCGGGCGGTCGGTCATCAGCCGCCGGATCCGCCGGAAGTCGCCCGATGCGGCGTGCCGTCCGGCGACCACCACCTCGATGTGCCGGGCGAGTTGCTCGACCTCCTCCAGGATGTGGGAGGAGAACAGCACCGTCCGGCCGTCCGCGCCGAAGCGGCGCAGCAGCTCCATCAGCTGCAGCCGCTGGCGCGGGTCCATTCCGTTGAAGGGCTCGTCCAGCAGCAGCACGGCCGGGTCGTGGACGAGCGCCGAGGCCATCTTGACCCGCTGCTTCATGCCCTTGGAGTACGTCCCGGTGCGGCGGTCCTTCGCGTACGCCATCTCGACCAGGTCCAGGGCGCGCCGGGCGGCGGCGCCGGGCTGGGGCAGGCCGTGCAGTTCGGCGTTGGCGAGGACGAACTCCCAGCCGGTCAGGTAGTCGTACATCGACTCCCGTTCCGGGACCAGGCCGATCTGCCGGTACACCTGCTGGTTGCGCCAGATCCGCGCGCCGTCCAGGGTGACCGCGCCGCTGGAGGGGTCGAGGAAGCCGCTCATCATGTGGATGAGGGTGGACTTGCCCGCGCCGTTGGGGCCGAGCAGGCCGGTGATGCCGGGACCGATCGACATCGTGATGTCGTTGACCGCGACCACGTTCCCGAACCAGCGGGAGACCTTGTCGATGGTGATGGTGGCCATGCCGCCCTCTCAGACGTCTCACTGAACACTGCGGTTGATCAGACGCGGCTGTAGCGGCGCAGCAGGAGCCGGTACGAGCCCGCCACCATCGCCACCGCGACCAGGGCGAACACCAGGGTGCCGAACGCCCCCGGGGCGTGCCGGCGGTCGATGCCGGAGCCGAGGTCGAACACCTCGTTGACCAGCGCCTCCACCAGGCCGTTCGGCGAGATCAGCGCCGTCCACTGGGCCGCGTCCGAACCGCCCGGGCCGGGGCCGCTCATGCCCACCACGACCGCCGCGACCGTCGAACTCACCGCCAGGTAGCCCATGATGGCGGCCACTCCGAAGCCCCGGCGCGGGGTGCTCGCGGCGATCACCAGCGCGACCGAGGTCGGCACCAGGGAGTACAGCACGGCAGCCGCCAAGCCGTGGAGGAACTGGCCGGTGTTGTGCCCGAAGTCCATCCCGGCCAGCAGTGCCCCGAGGTACAGCACCAGCAACGGCGCGGCCATCAGCAGGAGTTGGGCGCAGGCCATGGCCGCGAACTTGGCCCGGACGTAGTCGGCGCGGGTGATCGGGCGGGAGAAGTAGAGCGGGACGGTGTGGTACCGGAGGTCCCGGGAGAGCAGCACCGGCGCCTGTGAGGCCAGGAAGATCGACACCACCAGGCCGAGGTCGGCGAGGTAGCCGGCGTACTCGACCGGCAGCTCGTCCCGCTTCATGTACACCGCGACCACGACGAAGATCATCGCCGGGGCGGTGACCACGCCCAGCAGCAGCATCGGCAGCACCTTGGACCTGCCGGAGCGGCCGAGGCCGTAGGCGGCGCGCAGGCTCTGGACGAAGAGTGAGCGGGCGGCGTGGGCGCGGCCGAGGCGCGGGCCGGTGTAGCCGCGGTAGCCGATGTCGTGGATGACGCCGGTGTCGGCGGCCCTGGCGTCAGGAGGCTGCGGCATCGTCCGTACCTCCCCTGGTGCTCGCGTCGTCGTGGTCGGTGAAGAGTTCGGCGACCCGGTGCCGGCGCTGCTCCAACCGGACCAGGCCGAGGCCGAGTTCGGCGACCGTGTCGCGGATGGTGTCGTAGGTGTCCTCGCCGGCCAGCCGGACCAGCAGCAGGTGCGAACCCTCCGGCTGGACGTCCAGCCCGGCGGCGGTCAGCCGCTCCCGCACGGCGGCGCCCGGCTCCGCGACGGCGTCCTGCGGGAAATCGGTGACCTCGACCGCGAGGACGGCCGTCGCCTCGGTGAAGGAGGCGGTGGAGGAGGAGCGGAGCAGCTTGCCGCCGTCGATGACGACCAGGTGGTCGCAGGTCCGCTCCAGTTCGCCGAGCAGGTGGGTGGTGACCAGCACCGAGATCCCGAAGTCGGAGTGGACCCGGCGGATCAGCCCCAGCATCTCGTCCCGGCCGGCCGGGTCCAGGCCGTTGGTCGGCTCGTCCAGCAGCACCAGCTCCGGGTCGTGCACCAGTGCCTGGGCGAGCTTGACCCGCTGCTTCATGCCGGTCGAGTAGCCGCCCATCGGGCGGTACCGCTCCTCGTAGAGGCCGACGTGCCGCAGGGTGTCCGCGGTGCGCTCGCGGGCGGCGGTGGCGGGCAGCCCCGCCATCCGGGCCATGTGCACCACGAACTCGGTCGCCGAGACGTCCGGCGGCAGGCAGTCGTGCTCGGGCATGTAGCCGACCCGCTCGCGGATCTCCGAGCCCCGGGTGGCGATGTCCAGGCCGAGCACCGCGCCGCGGCCCGAGGTCGCCGGGGCGAGCCCGAGCAGGATCTTGATCAGGGTGGACTTGCCCGCCCCGTTGGCCCCGACCAGCCCGACGACCCCGGGCTGCACCTCGACGGTGAGCCGGTCGAGCGCGGTGACCCGGGGGAACCTCTTGGTGAGGTCCTCGGTCTTGATGACAGCAGTGGACACGCCCTCAACGTAACGGGCTTGCGCCGCAAGGGGCATGAGCTGGAATGACGAGGTCCTCTACTGCCGCGGGATGACGCCGGGCCCCTCCCCCCTTAGGGGTCCGGGACAGCCCGGGGCCCGGCGTCACCTGCGCCACCCGGTCAGGAGCTCGGACGCTCCCACATCTCGGTGACCTTGCCGGAGGCGTCGATCGCGACCTTGTAGTCGCCGGTCGAGCAGGGGTAGAAGCCCTTCTCGTTGCCGGGCGTGGCGATGCACTCGTTGATGTGCTTCGCCAGGTCGGCGGCGTTGACGTCCTTCGGCGCGGCGACGACCGACTTGAGGTGGCCCTTGACGGTGGGCGCGAACTGCGCGGTCTTGTCGGCGCCCGTCGGCTCGTGGGCGACGTCGTCGATGCCGCAGGCGTCCTTGGACTCCTTGTAGACCAGGGCCGTCGCGCTGGTGCCCTTCTGCACGATGACCCACTTCTGCCCGGCGGGCAGCGGGCCGCTGGTGCAGAAGCCCTCCGGGGCGCCGTCGGTGGGCTTGCCGCTCGGCGCGGGCTTGGCGGTGCCGGAGGCCGGGGCCCCGGTGACGGGAGCTCCGGTGGCCGGCGCGGTGGCCGGGGCGGCGGTCGCACCGGCGGTGCCGGCGCCCTGGTCGGAGGAGTCGTCCGGGCCGCAGGCGGCGAGGCCGAAGGCGGCGGTGGCGACCAGAGCGGTGGCGAGCAGCCTCCTGGAAACAGACATGACGAAAGAACCCCCGTTTAACGCGTGATCAGAAAAGGTGCGGCGGACAGATTAGCGCCTCCCACCCCCCGCCCTCCTCGAACGGCCACCGGCCGCCCCCTCGCCGAAGGCTCGCAACCGGTCCGTCCGGTTAGGGTCGGGGGCATGCGGCCGAGCACCGTGATCCTCCCCATCCACCGGTGGACCGAGGGGGAGAAGATCTGGCGGCGGGCCGAGGACCTCGGCTTCCACGCCGCCTACACCTACGACCACCTGTCCTGGCGGTCGTTCCGCGACGAGCCGTGGTTCGGCTCCGTCCCGACGCTGACGGCAGCGGCCACGGCCACCGAGCGGGTCCGCCTCGGCACGCTGGTGACCTCGGTCAAGCCTCGTTCACCCATCACAGCTTGACCTGCGCAGCAGGCGGAGTGGTGAAGGTCGACGGGCGGTCCGTCAACCATGGCGGGACCGCAGGCCGTTGTGCCTGCGGCCCCGCTCAGGGGGTCGGGATCTCAGGAGGGATCGCCGTACTGGAGACCGCGTCCGTTGGTGCCGACGTACACCCGGCCGAAGGTGTCGGGGTCACCGGTGACGATGCGCTGGCCGGCGAAGTTGCCCCACTGGTGCGCGTCGTCGTTGATCCGGAGCCAGCTCGCGCCCTGATCGGTGGAGCGGAAGACGCCGGCGACGCCCTTGACGGTGCCGATCAGGTACAGCGCCTGGTACGAGGTGCCCGGTGCGGCCTTGCCGAAGCCGACGGCGGAGGCGGACTCCACCGAGGACAGCTTGGTGAAGCTGCGGCCGCCGTCGGTGGAGTGCAGCAGACCCGTGCCGTCGCCGGCGAGCCACAGGTCGCCCGCGACGCCGGGGACGGCGCTGAGCTTGCCTCCCGGCAGGTTGGCGGAGCGGGCGGTGAAGTTCGCGCCGCCGTCGGTGCTGGCGTAGAGCGTGCCGTTGTTCAGCGAGTAGAAGGTGTTGGCCGAGGACCGGTCGGCGACGACCACGGCATCGTTGCCGAGGCCGTTGACCCTCGACCAGCTCGCGCCCCGGTCGGTGGAGCGGTACGGGGCCTGGCCGGCCTCGGTCCAGACGAAGCTGGAGCCGTCCGCCGCGATCGCGATGTGGCCGCTGTCCGCGCTGGGCACCGGCTCGCCCTTGAAGCCGTTCCAGGTGTGGCCGCCGTCGGTGGAGAGGGCGCCGTCCTGCGCGCCGCCCCGGCCGACCCGGACCACCAGCGAGGGGTTGGACTGGGCGAAGTCGAGGGAGGTGCTGTTGTAGATCGTCGGGTTGGTCAGCCGCCCGGTGGGCTCCTTCGTCAGGTCGTCGTACACGAAGCCGCCCTGGTCGCCCAGCGCGGTGATGAGGGCGGCGGCGCCGGGCGGGGAGACGGCGTCGTAATACGCCGTCTCCTCCAGCCCGCGGGCTCCGACGAACCAGTGGCTGGTGCCGCCGTTGTCGGTCGCGTTGGCGTCCTTGCTGGCCCAGATGCCGTTGCCGGTGCCGTACATCACGTGCCCGGAGTCGAACGGGTCGATGCTCAGCGCGGTCATCCAGTGCCCGATGCCGGTGCCGAGGTACGGGGCGATGGAGGCGTCCCGCACGGACCTGTCGGACTGGGTCTTCCAGGTCGCACCGCCGTCGGTGCTGCGGTAGACCTCGTCCTGCGGCCACCAGCGGTCCAGCGTGGTGACCATCACCGTGGACGGCTTCTGCGGGTCGACGGCCAGACCGCCGAACCCGTAGTTGCCCTGGGACGGCGAGATGTTCTTCCACGCCCCGCCGGAGGTGTTGTACTTCCACACCGAGCCCGCCGTCACGCCGTTGGGCCCGGGGGCGTTGCTGTACGTCAGGTACAGCGAACCGTCGCCGGAGAGCACACCGTGCTGCGGCACCTGGCCGGTGGGCTGCCCGGAGACCGCGTGCCAGGAGTTGCCGCCGTCGGTGGACCGGTACAGGTTGGTGGACCTGTCGGCGACGCCGACGTAGATCGTGTTGCTGCCGGCCGGGCCGTAGGTCACGAAGGAGATGCCGGTGCCGAAGCTCGCGCCGTCCTTGACCGGGAACGAGGAGACCTGGTTCCAGGTCACACCGGCGTCGGTGCTGCGCCACAGGCCGTTCTTGCGGGTGCCCAGCAGCAGGTGGTCGTGGTTCGCGGGGTCGATCACCAGGCGCTCGCCCGCCCCGCGGCCGTCCTCGTTGCCGCCCAGCTTGAACGGCAGGTCGGTGCGCTGGAAGGTGCGGCCGCGGTCGGTGGAGCGCAGGATCGAACCGTTGCCGGCCCAGTCGTTGGTGTAGGTGCCGGCCGCGAGGTAGAGCCGGTCCGGGTCGACCGGATCGGTGGCCAGCGACTCGATGCCCAGCAGGTTCCAGTCCTTCTGACCGATCCAGTCGGTCAGCGGGATCCACTCCTCGGCGCCGGTGTCCCAGCGGTACGCGCCACCCATGTCGGTGCGCGCGTACAGCAGGCCCTTCTCCTTCTGGTTGAAGATCAGGCCGGTGACGTAACCGCCGCCCGCCACCGGGGCGTTCTTCCACACGTACGAGCCGGAGCCCTGTGCGCCGCCGGCCCCGGGCACCTTCACCAGCTTCCACTGCTGGTTGGCACCACCCCACCCGGGCCACTGGATGATCTGCGTGCCCTGGGCCGTGGAGTTGCCCGTGACGTCCAGGACCTGACCGCTCTTGCGGGAGGTGAAGGTGACGGCGTCGGACCCGCTCACATCGCCGATCCGCCACTGCTGGGAGGCGGAGGAGCGGTCCGTCTGCTGCTCGGCGACAGCCCCCTGGCTGGTCGAGTCGCCCGCTATGCCCAGCACCTTGCCACTGTTGCGGTTCACCAGCTCGTAGTAGCCGTCCCCGGTGGACTTCAGTTTCCACTGCTGGTTGGCGGTGTTCTGGTCGGCCCACTGCTGGATCCGGGTGCCGTCGGCGGTGGAGAAGGCGTTGACGTCCACCACCTGGCCGCTGCGTACCGAGACCAGCCTGTAGTAGGCATCGCCGTCGACCGTCGCGGCCTGGGAGTCCCCGTGTACGAACACGAAGTACGACCCGACGGTGAGGGACACACCGAGCACCAGCGCTGTGGCGCTCAGGCGACGGCGGTGACGCCCGCGGCGCCTGCCGTTCGTGGGGTTGCTCATGGGTGGACGTTCTCCTTGCGAACTGTGCACGAGGGGACGGGTGGATCCGGCCACGGGCTGGCCGGATCCACTCCCTTGTGGTCGCAGGGCCCGCAAAGGGTTGCCGCGAGCCGGGAACTTCTTGACGGGAATCTTCCGCCCCGATCACGGCAACCTTTGTGCGCGCGACGCCTACCAGTGGGGCCAGTGGCCGTGGAACCCCCGGCCGCGCGCCGTCCGGGGTCCCCTCTCGCGTGGCCGGTCGCCGGAACCCTCACCCGACCGTGTCCACGCGTAGGGTCGGGATCATGCGACTGAGCACGGTGATCCTCCCCATCCACCGGTGGAGCGAGGGACAGAAGATCTGGCGACGGGCCGAGGACCTCGGCTTCCACGCCGCTTACACGTACGACCACCTGTCGTGGCGGAGCTTCCGGGACGAGCCGTGGTTCGGCTCGGTGCCGACGCTGACGGCGGCGGCGTGTGCGACCGAGCGGATCCGCCTCGGCACGCTGGTGACCTCGGTCAAGCCTCGTTCACCCATCACGGGCTGAGCTGTCCGACGCCCGGCGCTCATAGTCGGCCCGAGCCGCGTTCACCTCGTTGATGTACCGCTCCGCCCAGTCCCGTACCGCACCGAGTGGGGCCTCCAACGTCCGCCCCAGTTCCGTGAGGCGGTACTCGACCTTGGGCGGCACGGTCGGGTGGACCGTGCGGCTGACGAGCCCGTCGCGCTCCAGGCTCCGCAAGGTCTGCGTGAGCATCTTCTCGCTGATGCCGTCGATGGCCTCGCGCAGTTCGCTGAAGCGCAGCGTTCCGTCAGCCAGGGCGCCGACGATCAGAGCGGTCCACTTGTCGGCGATCCGGTCCAGGGCCGAACGGGACGGACATGGTGCGCTGTACGCGTCGGCCGGCTTGCCGTCCGGCAGCCAGGCCAGGACCCGGCCGGGAGTTCCCGGCCGAGGACGGCGGTCACGGGTGGCGGGCATGCGCATACGTTAACCAACCGATCCGCTCGGCGCTCGCGTGTGCGTCAGGTGCTGCGGACTCCATGACGAAGTGTCATCGGACAGTCGCCGCGCTCCGACCGTGCCCGACCCGTAGGTTCGCCTCGGCGTCGGGGCCGGCGGCCCACACCCGCCGCAGCACGGGAGGGACGACCCGCCCGAAGACGTGCCCCGCGAAGTGACCGCCGGCCAGGATCGTGTTTCCGTCCCCGAGCTCTTCGAGGAGCCGGGCGCGGGTGCGGAGACCTTGCTCCGGATCATCGTCGAACACGCACGTCCAGTGGCTCTGAGTGATCTGCACCTGGCAGTGCATGATGTCGCCGAGGACGATCAGGCGTCGGCCGTCAGCACCGGACGGATCCGTGACGATCAAGCTGCTGTGGCCCGGTGTGTGCCCCGGCGTGGACAGGATCCGCACACCGGGGGCGATCTCCTCGCCGTCCGTGACGAAACCGATCACACCGCCCAGTGGATCCTGCACGGCCTTCGAATCCGGTCCGGGGAACGTCCCGCGGCCTTCCCAGTGCCGCCACTCCGCCTCGCTCACCAGGTGCCGGGCCGCGCGGAACGTCAGCCCGTTGACCTCGCGGCCGTCAGGGAAATGCGGCCCCGGAGCGACATCGCTGGTCCACCCGACGTGATCGTGGTGCAGGTGGGTGTAGACGACAGCGTCCACGTCGGTGGGTGAGAGGCCCTCGGCGGCCAGGTTCCGCACCAGCGCGCCGGCCTTGAACGACGCCACGTCGGGAATCGCGAAGTCGACGTTGCCCAGGCCAAGGTCGACCAGGACGGACCGCCCGCCGGCGCGAATCAGGAACGAACCGATGCTGACCGGGAACCAGCCACGCTCGTCGAGGAACTCCGTGTGCGTCGCCCAGCCGCCCGGCACGCTGGAAGGAAAGAACGCGGCCGGATTGAGCCACCCCTCCCCGTCGGGTAGATAGGTCACCGTCGTCTCACCGATGGCGATCTGGGCGCGGAGTGCGGGCTGGACCATGGTTCTCTCCTCGACAGGCTGTCACGCTCGGGCACGGCCGGGAGGCCGCGGCCCTCGTTACTGACTATCGGAGAGTGACAATCTGCTGGGAAGTACGCACTTGCAAGTGCGTCCCCCGCAGCGCGGTGACGGGGTGATCGTGATGTGCGTACCTCCCCGGATGCAGCCAGCTCACTGGCCTGCTGGACAGGGTCGAGGAACAATCGAGAGTTGCGCGCTGACCGCTTCCGATGTCGCCGCAGTTCACTCGAAGCCTCACCCATCAGAGCGCTGCACGTAGGGTCGGCGTATGCGACTGAGCACCGTGATCCTCCCCATCCACCGGTGGGCCGAGGGGCAGAAGATCTGGCGGCGGGCCGAGGAACTCGGCTTCCACGCCGCGTACACCTATGACCACCTCTCCTGGCGGAGCTTCCGGGACGAGCCGTGGTTCGGTTCGGTCCCGACGCTGACGGCTGCCGCGACGGCGACCGAGCGGATCCGGCTCGGCACGCTCGTAACTTCGGTCGAGCCTCGTTCACCCATCGCAGCCTGACCTGTGGACGGATCGCATCCGATCGACCTTTCATCGGTGCTGAGCACCGCCCCGCACACCCCGCGTGACACTCCTCACCCTCAGCCCTGGTACCGGCACGCGAGGCTATGCCATGTCGTGAGCCCCGCCCTACAACTGACCTGCGGTGACGTCGAGGCGGACCTTCGCAGCGGGCGCGGTGCGTCGGAAGGGGAAGCTCATGTTTCTTTCGATTCTTCCTTGCGCTAACGGGAACCTGACGGGCCATGCTGATGTCTCTCGAAGGGGCGTGCGCATGTAATGAGCCGGGGGGCGTGGCATGGCGATCGAGTTGCCGCATGACGTGGTGACACTCCTGAACCTCATCGGGATCAAGTGGCCGACGGTGAACGAGGACAAGGTCCGCGATTTCGCGCACCACGTCCGGCAGTTCGCCAAGGACGTGGAGGCCACCCACGGGCACTCCAGCGCGACGGTCAAGCAGGTCGGCGAGTCTTACGAGGGCGAGTCCTACGAGGCGCTGGCGAAGAAGTGGGCCGCGGCCTCGAACGACCACTTCGACGAGATCGTGCAGGCCTGCCACACCGTGGCGACCGCGCTGGACGTAGCGGCGGACACGATCGTGGCCGCGAAGGTCGCGACGATCGCCGAACTGACCGTCCTGGCAGCCGCGTTCATCGCCGACCAGGCCGCCGCCGTGGCGACCTTCGGCCTGGCCGAGGTCGCCGTCGTCGCGATCGAGGAGACCGCCAAGCGCCTCGTCAACGCCCTGGTGCAGCAGCTGGAGCAGCACATCATCGCGGAGGTCATCGAGGCGGCGATCAGCCCGCTGATCGACACGGTCTCCGAGGCGGTCACCGGCCTGGTCTTCGAGGCGGCCGCCGCGGGCGCGAACAGCGCCGGCAGCGGCTACAAGATCGACCCGGCAGGCCTGGAGGCCCACGCCCGCACCATGCACGAGCACGCCCAGGCCGTCGCCACCCATGCCGAAACGTTCCGGACCAAAGTCGCGGCGGTGAGCTTCGAATGAGCAACCCGATCGTCAAAGCCCTCCAGCACAGCGCCCAGAAGCTCGGCAAGGCCCTGGCCGACGACGCGGGCAAGGCGATGAAGGGCTTCTACCGCAAGACCGGCACCCACCTGAAGCAGGTCGCCCACAACACCCGCCAGGCCGAGGCCAGGCACGCCGCCGAGATGGACAAGCTCCTCAAGGGCGGAGGGAAGGACCTCCCCCACCCCGGCACCGGCGGCACCGCCCGCGGCGGCGCCCGCGGCGGCGACTACCACCCGAAGGGCCGCGGCCGCGAACAGGTCCGCGACCCTCGCACCGAGGGCCGTGCGCACGACTCCCGCTGCGGCGGTGGTGAGCCCGTCGACATGGCCACCGGCCGGATGTACATCGACCAGGTCGACGCCTCCCTCCCCGGCTCCCTCCCGCTGCTGTTCACCCGCAACTTCGAGTCCGGGTATATCGCGGGCCGCTGGATGGGCCCCAAGTGGGTCTGCACCTTCGACGAACGCCTGGAGATCGACACCGAAGGCGTCGTCCACATACGCGCCGACCGCATCACCCAGGCCTACCCCCACCCCGAACCCGGCGAGACCGTCGAGGCCATCGCCGGCGAGCGCCGCCAACTGCGCCTGGCCACCGGCGGCTACCACCTCCGCGACCGCTCCACCGGCATCGTCCGCGATTTCACCACCGCCGCCGGCGGCACCGAAGCCCTCCTCACCCGCGTCCGCGACCGCCACGGCCGCCAGTACACCCTGAACTACGACGAGGACGGCGTCCCGCTCTCCATCACCCACTCCGGCGGCTACGAACTGCGCGTCACCGTCGACGCCGACCGCATCACCGCCCTGCGCCTGGCCAACGCCACCGAGACCGGCGGCGAAGCCCTGCTGCTGCGATACGGCTACACCGACGGCCACCTCAGCGCCGTTTACAACTCCAGCGGCAAGCCCATGCGCTTCGCCAACGACGCGAGCGGCCGCATCCTCTCCTGGACCGACCGCAACAACTCCCAGTACCTGTACGCCTACGACCGCCTCGACCGCGCGGTCGACGAGGGCGGCGCCGACGGCACCCTGCGCTTCCACTTCACCTACGGCGCCCCGGACCCCGAAACCGGTCTGCGCACCCACACCGAGACCAACGCCCTCGGCCACACCACCACGTACACCGTCAACGACCACGCCCAGATCACCGCGATCACCGACCCCCTCGGCCACACCACCGCCTACGAACGGGACGAGTACGACCGCCTCCTCACCGAGACCGACGCCCTCGGCCGCACCACCCGCTACGAGTACGACGGCGCCGGGGACCTCATATCCGTCACCCGCCCGGACGGCGAACAGACCACCGCCGTCTACCTCGACCAACTCAGCCTGCCAGTCCAGATCAGCGAGCCGGACGGGTCGGTGTGGCGCCACACCTATGACGAGGCCCGCCTCCGTACGTCCCTCAGGGACCCGACCGGCGCGGTTACTTCCTACGGCTATGACGAGCTCGGCCACCTTGCCTCGGTCACCAACACGCTCGGCAACACGGTGCGGGTGTCCTGCAACCCGGCAGGGCTTCCTGTCGAGGTCACCGATCCGACGGGCGCGACAACCCGCTTCGAGCACGACGCGTTCGGACGCACGGTTGCAGTCACCGATCCCATCGGGGGTGTGACGCGGATGACCTGGACGGTCGAGGGGCGCCTGAATACACGTACCGCCCCGGACGGGTCCACCGAGACGTGGACCTACGACGGCGAGGGCAACGTGCTGACCCACACCGATGCGCTGGGTCGGATCAGCACGTTCGAGTACACGCACTTCGAGACCCTCGCCGCCAGCACCGGGCCCGACGGTGCCCGCTACGCGTTCGACTACGACACGCACATGCAGTTGGTCGCCGTCACCAATGCCCTCGGCCAGGTCTGGAACTACACCTACGATGCGGCGGGGCGGCTGGTCGCGGAGAGCGACTTCAACGGGCGGTCCGTCACATACGAGCTGGACCAAGCCGATCAGATCGCCTCCCGCACCAACCCCATGGGTCAGCGGATCAGCTACACCTATGACCTGCTCGGCCGAATAGCGGCCAAGGACACGCCCGACGGCACCACCAGCTACTGCTATGACGCCGCAGGCCGCCTGATCCGGGCCGTCAGCCCGGATGCGGAAGTTGTGCGCACCTATGACCGACTGGGACATCTGCTCACCGAGTCGGTCAACGGACGCACCCTCACACACACGCGAGACATGCTGGGACGGCGGACGGAGCGCACGACGCCCGACGGGCATGTCAGCGCTTGGACATACGACGCCGCCGGGCGGCCGATGACCCTGGCCACCGCAGGCGGAAGGGTCAGCTTCTCCTATGACCCTGCCGGACGCGAGCAGCAGCGGATGTACGACGAGCATCTTGCCCTCGTCAACACCTGGGACGCGCGGCACCGCCTCACCGGCCAGGTCCTACACAACGGTGATGCGAATCCGGGGACGATCCTCCAGCAGCGGACCTATACCTACCGCGCGGACGGCAACCTCAGAGCGGTCGATGACCGGCTTTCCGGCTCCCGCACCTTCGATCTCGACGCAGCCGGCCGGGTCACCGGAGTCCGGGCCGAAGGCTGGAGCGAGAGCTATGCCTACGACCCGGCGGGGAACGTGACCGAGGCTGACTGGCCAGCCACCGGCAGCACCTGGGCCGCGGTCGGCGCCCGGACTTTCGAGGGCACGCAGCTCGTCACCGCCGGCCGTATCCGCTACGAGTACGACACCGCTGGACGCATCACCCTGCGGCAGAAGACCCGGCTGTCTAAGAAGCCGGACACCTGGCGCTACCGGTGGGACGCCGAGGGCCGTCTCACCCAGGTGACCACACCCGATGGCACGCGGTGGCGATACCTCTACGACCCCTTCGGACGTCGCATCACGAAGCACCGCATGGGCACCGATGGTGCCGCTGTCGAGGAGCGCATCGACTTCACCTGGGACGGTCCGGTACTCGCCGAACAGACCACGCATGCGCCCTACCTCCCGGGCCCGCACACCCTCAGCTGGGATCACGAGGAGCTTCACCCGCTCGCCCAGAGCGAGAAGATCACCACTTTCGCGACAGCCGACAGTCCGCAGGACCGGATCGACCGCCGGTTCTTCGCCATCGTGACCGACCTCGTTGGCACCCCGAAAGAGCTCGTCGACCCGAGCACGGAAGCCGTTGCGTGGCGTGCCACGCACACCCTGTGGGGACACACCACCTGGCCCGCAGACAGCGCCACCTACACCCCGCTGCGCTTTCCGGGCCAGTACTTCGATCCGGAGACCCGTCTCCACTACAACGTCAACCGGTACTACGATCCCGAAACCGCTCGCTACACCAGCCCGGACCCGCTTGGCCTGGCTCCGTCCCCGAATCCCGATGCGTACGTCCACAACCCGCACACCTGGGCCGATCCTCTGGGGCTGTCGACCCACCAACACGATGATCTCCTCCAGGCGGTGAAGCTGGAGGCCGACAAGGGGACGAAGGTGAGCCCCTCGAGGATGCGGCCGGTGGCTGCGGAAGGCCTCAAGCTGCCGAACGGACAGATCAAGACCAGCCCGAGCGTCAGGGGCGCCGCGCCCGTCCTGCATTCTGATGTCCAGGCGGTTCTGAACACGGTCCCCGCGGAAGCGCGCGGCGACGGGCACGGCAAGTGCGGACTTCCCGTACTCCTCTCGGACGCACTGAACAACAAGATCGATCCGACCGGGTCCACGGCAGCTGCGATGATCATCCGTAGCAATACAGAGCACCCGAAGCACGGCCACCCGATCGGGCCGTGCAAGAGCTGCCGAGCTCTCAGTGAGCACTACAAACTCGATTTCATTACGGACGACGGATTGTGAGTGAAATGCAGCGATTCTCGGACGAGACCGAACGCGTGCTGCGTGCTGCTGGCTGGCAGCCCGGACGGCAGGTCGATACCGGCTCGTGGCGTCGCCGGCTGGAGAGCGCCGGTCTCCCGATGCATGACGCGGCCGAGCAGTTCCTGTCGGAGTTCGGCGGGCTGCTGGTCGAGGTCGACGGTCCTGGGATCTCGCGTGCCCGCACGCCGTTCGAGCTGGACCCTGCACTCGCCGACGGCGAGGAGGACAGGTTCACCGACTGGAGCCAGGAGATCGGCGAAGCCATCGTGCCGGTCGGGGAACTGGACAACGGGCGGTACTTCCTCGGGATCTCCGATTCCGGAGAGATCCATCTCGTCGCGGACTGGCTCGCCTCCTTCGGCCCGGTCGGGGAGGCGCTGGACGGTCTCATCCTCGGAATCGCCCCGAAGATCGTCCGGGAGTAGCGGATGCGGTGGACCCCAGGCCAACCGCGAAGCGGGACCTGATCGTCTGCCGAACCATCGGCCGCTCCCATCCGCGACGTAGGGTCGGCGGCATGCGACTGAGTACGGTGATCCTCCCCATCCACCGGTGGAGCGAGGGACAGAAGATCTGGCGGCGGGCCGAGGACCTCGGGTTCCACGCCGCGTACACCTATGACCACCTGTCGTGGCGGTCGTTCCGCGACCAGCCCTGGTTCGGAGCCATCCCCACGCTGACTGCCGCAGCGTCAGCTACGGAGAGTATTTGCTTGGGTACACTGGTGACCTCGCCGAACTTCCGGCACCCGGTGACGCTGGCGAAGGAGCTGATCACGCTGGACGACGTGTCCGGCGGGCGGGTCACCCTCGGCATCGGGGCCGGTGGGGTCGGGTACGACGCGACGGCGATGGGCCAGGAGGCGTGGTCGCCGAAGGAGCGGGCGGCGCGGTTCGGGGAGTTCCTGCCGCTGCTGGACGAGCTGCTGCGCAGTGACGCGACGACGCGCGAGGGCACCTACTACTCGGCGGTCGAGGCGCGGAACGTCCCCGGCTGCGTGCAGACCCCGCGGGTGCCGTTCTACGTGGCCGCGACCGGCCCGCGCGGGCTGCGGCTCGCGGCCGAGTACGGGCAGGGCTGGGTCACCTACGGGGACCCGAAGGGGCCCGCGGACGTACCGGTGGAGCAGGCGCCCGCAGTCATCGCCCAGCAGATCGCGAAGCTGACGGCGGCCTGCGAGGCCACCGGCCGGGACGTGGCGACGCTGGAGAAGGTGCTGCTCCAGGGCTCGACGGCGGAGAAGCCGCTGCAGTCGGTGGACGCCTTCGTCGACTGGGCCGGGAGGTACCAGGAGCTGGGCATCACCGAGCTGGTGATCCACTGGCCGGTGCCGGACTCGATCTTCGCGAACGACCTCGCCGTCTTCGAGGAGATCGCCACGGAGGGCCTCGCCCAGCTCGGCTGAATCCCTGCCCGGCGTGGGCGTCACGGGTGCGGGCGGGTGCGCTGGGCCGGGAGGGCGGGGACCGGGTCGGGAGTGCGGCGGGCGAGCTCGGCGAGGGTGTGGAAGAGGACCTCGCCGAGCACGACCGGCTCCCGGGAGGCGGTGCGCACGGCTCGGGGCTCCGCGGCCGGGAGATCCGCGGCTCGGCGGTCCGCGGCCGGGGCGTCCGGGGAGGGGAGGGTCGGGGGCGGCTCGTCACGGAGCTGGCGAGTGGGCATGGCTCTTCCTGCCGACGGGGTGACCGGGAGGAGTCCTGCCCGCCGGGCCCGCAACGACACCCCGGACGGGAATGGATCGGCCGGAAACGGCGCGCGAAGGGCCGGAACCCGTCCGTACGGTCATCGCCCCGGCCCCGTCCGCGGCGGCACCCGGGTGTTCGGCCCGGCGGCGGCGATGGGCGAAGATGGACCGGTGACCGAAGCCCGTACCGCTCCCCGCCTGATCGCCACCGACCTGGACGGCACCCTGCTGTGCTCCGGCGGCACCGTCAGCGACCGCACCGCCGCGGCCCTGGCGGCGGCCGAGGCGGCCGGGGTGCAGGTGGTGTTCGTGACCGGGCGGCCGCCGCGCTGGATGCAGCAGCTGAGCCCGCACATCGGCGGTCACGGGGTGGCGATCTGCTCCAACGGCGGCGCGATCGTGGACGTGCGGCGCGGCGGCGAGCTGATCGAGTACTTCCCGATGCCGGCCGAGACCTCGCTGGCCGTGGTGGAAGCGCTGCGGACCGAGCTGCCCGGCACGGCGTTCGCCTTCGAGTACGCGGACGGCTGGGCCCGCGAGCCCGAGTACGAGGTGCTGATGTGGGGCGACGCCGAGGTCCGGGAGATCGCCCCGGCCGAGCGGCTGCTGGCGGACGGCGGCCCGGTGCGCGGCCTGTTCAAGCTGCTGGCCAAGCACCCGGACCTCGACCCCGACACCTTCCTGTCCGAGGCCCGGACGGCGGCCGGGCACCTGGCCGAGATCACCCGCTCCGCGCCGATCCCGCTGCTGGAGATCAGCGCGCCCGGCGTCACCAAGGCCAGCACGCTGGCCCGTTGGTGCGCCGAGCACGGGATCGACCGCAGCGAGGTGGTGGCCTTCGGCGACATGCCCAACGACCTGGAGATGCTGGCCTGGGCGGGCACCGCGTACGCCGTCGCCAACGCCCACCCGCAGGTGCTGGCGGCGGTGGCGCAGCACACGGTGAGCAACGAGGACGACGGCGTCGCGGCGGTGGTGGAGGAGCTCCTCCGGCTGCTCTGACCGGCGGGATCCGCCGGGCGCGCCCTGGCGAACGCGTCCGGGCCCGCTCACAGCCTCGCGGTCCACCGCACCACGGTCCCCTTCCGGTACGGACCGCTCTCGTGCCAGGCGGCCCCGCCGAGCGCCTCCGCCCGCCGGGTCAGGTTGAGCAGTCCGCTGCGCCGCCCGCCCTGCGGGATGCCGACGCCGTCGTCGGTGACGCTGAGCAGCACCCCGGGCCGGCCGCCCCGGTCCAGCGACTCGGGGTCGCCGCCGACGGGCCGGCCCTCGTCGCCCAGGTGGACGGTGGCGTCGATCTCCACGCCGACCCGGGAGGCCCGGGCGTGCCGGGCCGTGTTGGAGAGCATCTCCCGCAGTGCCGCGAGGAGTTGGCGACCGGTGTTCTCGCCGACCAGGCTCTCCACCGGCCCGACGAAGCTCACCGAGGGCTTGAAGCCGAGCGCCGCCGCGGCCTGGCTGGCCTCGCGCAGGACGCGGGTGCGCAGGGTGTCGGGCGCGTCGCCGTGGCTGTCGTGCTGGAGGGCGTAGATGGTGGTGCGCACCTCCTGGATGGTGGCGTCCAGTTCGTCCACCGCGTTGCCGATGCCGGCCTTCACCTCGGGGACGACGGCCCGGCGGGCCGCGCTCTCCAGCATCATCCCGGTGGCGAACAGCCGTTGGATCACCAGGTCGTGGAGGTCGCGGGCGATCCGGTCGCGGTCCTGGAAGACGGCCAGGCGCTGCTGGTCCCGCTGGCCCTCCGCGAGCCGCAGGGCGAGGGCGGCCTGCGAGGCGAAGGTCCCGGCGAGCTGTTTCTCGGAGTCGGTGAACGGCAGCGCGCCGCGCGCTCGCCAGACGCAGAGCCCGCCGAGCACCCGCCCGCGGGCGACCATCGGCACGGCCATGGACGGCCCGAAGCTGCGGGCGAGCCTCATCACCACGGTGGGGTCGCCGGACATGTCGTCCAGGTAGACGCTGTCCCCCTCCAGCAGCCGGGCGGCGAAGCTGTCCTTGGGCAGCAGCTCGCCGCGGACGAACTCGGCTGCCTCGCCGGAGGCGTGGGCGACCCGCATCTGGCAGTCCCCCTCGCCGACCGGCGCGGTGGGCAGCAGGATCATCCCGAGCGCCGCGTCCGCCAACTCCCTTACCTGCTCGGCTGCGACGGTCAGCGCGCCCTCGGCCTGCTCGGCGGCGAGCAGGGCGGTGGTGACGGCGGCGGCGCCGGCGATCCAGCGTTCGCGGCGGCGCCCCTCCTCGTACAACCGGGAGTTCTCGATGGCGACGCCGGCGGCCGCGGCGAGCGCGTGCACCACCTGCTCGTCCTCGGGGGTGAAGGCGCCGCCGCCCTTCTTCTCGGTGAGGTAGAGGTTGCCGAAGACCTCCTCGCGGATCCGGATCGGCACGCCCAGGAAGGTCCTCATCTGCGGGTGGTGCGAAGGGAATCCGGAGGAACGGGGGTCGGCGCCGAGCTCGGTCAGCCGCAGCGGTTCGGGTCGGTCGATCAGCGCGCCGAGGATGCCGCGGCCGGCGGGCAGTTCGCCGATCTCGGCGGCGGTCACGTCGTCGATGCCGACGTGGATGAAGTCGGCCAGGCCGTTCCCGCCGGGGGCGATCACGCCGAGGGCCGCGTACCGTGCGTCGACGAGCTCGGCGGCGCCGGTGGCGATCCGGTGCAGGGTGGCGTGCAGGTCGAGCCCGGCCCCGATGGAGACCACCGCCTCCAGCAGCCGCTGCATCCGGTCGGTGACCGCGGCGGCGGACTGCAGTCGCTCCGCGACCTCGGTGACCAGGGTGTCCAGGCCGAGCGAGGCGATCTCGGGCACCCGATGGGGTGTCGGCTCGGGAGCGGCCTCGGGAAGGTCCGGCGTGGGGTCCATGGAGAAAGCCTAGTTTGTACGGTTTTCAGCCGAAGGTCGGCGCAGCGGTCACGCCCACCGGTTCCAGCAGGCCGTCCGCCTCCCGTTCCCGCCGCCGCATCGCGGCCAGCCGTCCGTCCGGGTCGGCCACCAGCTCCGACCAGCGGCCGCGCTCGACGACCCGCCCGCCGTCCAGCACCAGCACCTCGTCCACGGTGCTGTCGTCCAGCCCGGCCAGCCGGTGGGTGATCAGCACGGTGGTGCGGCCCGCGGTGGCGGCCAGCAGGTCGGCGGTGAGCGCGTCGGCGGTGGGCAGGTCGAGGTGCTCGGCGGGCTCGTCCAGGACCAGGACGGGGAAGTCGGCGAGCAGCGCCCGGGCGAGCGCGAGGCGCTGGCGCTGCCCGCCGGAGAGACGGGCGCCGTGCTCCCCGACCATGGTGTCCAGGCCCTCGGGCAGGGTGTCCGTCCAGTCCAGCAGCCTGGCGGCGGCGAGCGCGGCGCGCAGCTCGTCGTCGGCGGCGCCCGGGCGGGCGAGCCGCAGGTTCTCCCGCAGCGAGCTGTCGAAGACGTGGGCGTCCTGGGCGCAGAGGCCGATCACCCGGCGGACGTCCTCGCCCGCGAGCATCCGACTGTCCACAGCCTGTGGACAGCCGGCGGCGAAGGCGACCGCCCCGGCGACCGGCTCCACGAAGCGCAGCAGCGCCTGGGCGAGCGTGGTCTTGCCGGAGCCGGAGGGGCCGACCACGGCGATCCGGCGGCCGGGCGCGAGGTCGAGGTCGACCCCGGACAGCGCGTCCACGCCCTGCCCGGGGTGCCGTACGGTCAGCCCGCGCACCGCGACGGGCAGCGGCTGCTCGGGCAGGGGCAGCGGGTCGGTGGGCTCCGCGACCGGTTCCGGGGCCTGGAGCACCTCGTCCAGCCGGGCCCGGGCGGCGCGGCCGCGCTGGCGGGCCTGGACGGCGAGCGGCATCCCGGTGACGGCCTCGAAGGCGGCCAGCGGGGTCAGCACCACGACGGCCAGGCAGACCGGCGCGAGCGAGCCGCTGCGCACCCCCTGGATGCCGACGGCCGCCGCGCCCGCCACGGTCAGCCCGGTGAGCAGTGCGATCAGCCCGGTGCCGAGCGCGGTGGTGGCGGCCGAACGGGCGGCGAGCCCGGTCAGCGTGGCGTCGGCGGTGCGGACGGCGGCCAGTCGGCGGGGCAGCGCGCCGGCCACGGTGAGCTCGGCGGTGCCGGTGAAGGCGTCCACCACGGAGGTGGCCAGCTGCCCGCGGGCGGGGGCCTGGCGCCGCTCGGCGCCGGCCGACCAGCGGGCGGCGAGTGCGGGTACCAGCACCCCGGCCAGCAGCAGTCCGAGGCCGAGCACCAGTCCGGCGGCGGGCAGGAAGGCGGCCATCGCGACCGCCGAGGCCAGCGCGACGATCGCGGCGACGGTGGCGGGAAGCCGCCAGCGCAGGTAGCGGTCCTGGATCGCGTCGACGTCGGCGACCAGCCGGGAGAGCAGGTCGCCGCGCCGGAAGGCGGGCAGTCCGGCCGGGGCGAGCACGGTCAGCCGGCGGTAGACGGCGGCCCGCAGGGTGCCGAGGGTGCGCAGCACGGCGTCGTGGGAGGCCAGCCGTTCGGCGTAGCGGAAGACGCTGCGGCCGATGCCGAAGGCCCGTACGGAGGTGACGGCCATCATCAGGTAGAGCACCGGGGGCATCTGGGAGGCCCGGGAGACGAGGTAGCCGGAGGTGGCCATCAGGGCGACGGCGCTGCCGAGGGCGAGCGCGCCGAGCAGGACGGACAGGGCCAGCCGGGGGGCGGCGGGTTCGGCCTCGGGCTCCTCGGGCGCGGCCGGGGCGGGGGTCGGCTTTCCGCCGTGGACCAGGGGGGCGACAGCTTCGGACGCCTCGGTGGCGGCGGGCCCGGCGAGGTGGACCCGCTGGTCCGCGACCGCCAGCAGGGCAGGCCGGTGGGCGACCACCAGCACGGTGCGCGCCGGGTCCTCGGCGAGGGTGCGGACGGCGTCCACGACGGCGGCCTCGGAGGCGCCGTCCAGGTTGGCGGTGGGTTCGTCCAGCAGCACCAGCGGCCGGTCGTCGGCGAGCAGCACCCGGGCGAGCGCGAGGCGCTGGCGCTGCCCGGCGGAGAGCCCGGCGCCGTCCTCCCCCAGTCCGGCGTCCAGGTCGGTGACGAAGTCGAGCGCGTGGGCGGCCCGCAGCGCCGTCCACAGCTGCTCGTCGGTGGCCGCGGGCCGGTAGAGCCGCAGGTTGTCGGCGACCGTCCCGGCGAACAGGTGCGGGTGCTGGGGCACCCAGGCGATCTGGCGCCGCCAGCTGCCGGGTTCCAGCTCGGCGAGGTCGTGGGTGCGGCCGCCGGCGGCGGTGATCCGGACGGTGCCGGCCCCGGGGGCCGCGAGGCCGAGCAGGACGGCCAGCAGGGTGGACTTGCCGGCCCCGCTGGGGCCGGTGAGGGCGGTGCTGGAGCCCGGGCGCAGGGTCAGTCCGGCGCCGTCCAGTGCGGGCAGGGCGCGACCGGGGTGCCGTACGGTCAGGCCCTCGGCGGTGATCACGGCGCCGGCGAGGTCGGGGGCCGGCACCGTACCCGCGGTCGGCAGCGGGGTCTCCAGCACCCGGAAGACCTCGTCGGCGGCGGTGAGCCCCTCGACGCTGGAGTGGTAGAGCGCGCCGACCTGGCGGATCGGGAAGTACACCTCCGGGGCGAGGATCAGTATCAGCAGCCCGGTCTCCAGGTCGAGCGAGCCGTCGACCAGCCGGAAGCCGATGGTGACCGCGACCAGCGCGACGGACAGGGTGGAGAGCAGTTCCAGCGCGAAGGAGGAGATGAAGGCGATCCGCAGGGTGCGCAGGGTGGCCCGGCGGTAGTCGGCGGTGATCCGGGCGATGGTGGCCGCCTGGCTGCGGGCCCTGTTGAAGACCTTGAGGGTGGGCAGGCCGGCCACCACGTCGAGGAAGTGGTGGGAGAGCCGGGCCAGGGTGCTCCACTGCCGGTCCATCCGGGACTGGGTGGCCATCCCGATCAGCACCATGAACAGCGGGATCAGCGGCAGCGTCCCGGCGATGATCGCGGCCGAGGCGGGGTCGGCGCCGACGATCCGCAGCAGCACGATCACCGGGACGACCACGGCCAGGGCGAGCTGCGGCAGGTAGCGGGCGAAGTAGTCGTCGAGGGCGTCGATGCCCCGGGTGGCGAGGGCGGTGAGTTCGCCGGTGCGCCGGCCCGCCAGGTAGGACGGGCCGAGCGCGGTGGCGTGGTCCAGCAGCCGGCGCCGCAGGGTGGACTTCACCCGGGCGACGGACCGGTGCGCGGTGAGTTCGGTGAGCCAGCCGACCAGCCCGCGGCCGACGGCGGTGAGGGCCAGCAGCACCAGCGGGGTGGTCAGTTCGCCGAGGCCCGCACCGCGCTGGAAGGCGCGGACCACGATCTCGGCGATCAGGCTCGCCTGGGCGACGACCAGGGCCGCGCCCGCCCCGCCGAGGAGCACGGATCCGGCGAGGAAGGCCCGGGTGGTGCGCGCGTACCCGAGGAGTCGGGGGTCGACCGGCTTCACGGCGTCAGTCCCGGTCGGCCGGAGCGGCGGGAACGGCCGGGGCGGCCGGGGCGGCGGGCTGGTGGCCGACGGGGATGTGCTGCACGCCGATCCGCTTGCGGAACACCCAGTACGTCCAGCCCTGGTAGAGCAGCACCAACGGGGTGAACACGGCGGCCACGACGGTCATCAGCTTGAGCGTGTACGGCGAGGAGGCCGCGTTGCCGACGGTCAGGCTCCAGGCCGGGTTGAGCGTGGACGGCATGACGTTCGGGAACAGCGCCAGGAAGAGCATCGCGACCGCGGCCACGACGGTCGCCCCGGAGAGGACGAACGCCCAGCCCTCACGGCCGAGTTGGTTGGCCGCCAGCGCCCCGGCCAGGGCCAGCGCCGCCACCACCAGGGCGACCAGGCTGCGGCCGTTGCCGCTGTCCGCCTGGGTCCAGACCAGGAAGGCGAGGGCGAGGACGGCGGCCGCCAGGCCGGCCCGGAGGGCGGCCCTACGGGCCCGCTCGCGGATCTCGCCGACGGTCTTGAGGGCGGCGAACACCGCGCCGTGGAAGGTGAACAGGGTGAGCGTCACCAGCCCGCCGAGCAGTGCGTACGGGTTGAGCAGGTCGGCGAGCCCGCCGACGTAGTTCTTGTGCGCGTCGATGTCCACGCCGCGGACGATGTCGGCGAAGGCCACGCCCCACAGGAAGGCCGGGACGAGGGAGGTCCAGAAGATGGCCTCCTCCCAGTTGCGCTGCCAGCGGGCGCCGTCCCGCTTGGCCCGGTACTCGAAGGCCACGCCGCGGACGATCAGGCAGACCAGGATGGCCAGCAGCGGGACGTAGAAGCCGCTGAAGAGGGTCGCGTACCAGTCCGGGAAGGCGGCGAAGGTGGCGCCGCCGGCGGTCAGCAGCCAGACCTCGTTGCCGTCCCAGACCGGGCCGATGGTGTTGATCAGCACCCGGCGCTCGGCGGTGTTCCGGGCGAGCGGCTTGGTGAGGATGCCGATCCCGAAGTCGAAGCCCTCCAGGAAGAAGTAGCCGATCCACAGGACCGCGATCAGCACGAACCAGACGTCGTGGAGTTGCATGACCCTGGGTCTCCTATCTTGGGTCGGTTCCGCGGATCAGTACGCGAAGGCGAGCGGCTTGTCGGCGTCCTCGTCCGCGGACGGGCCGCGCAGCGACGGGTCCACGGCCGGGGGTTGCTCGGTCACCACCGGGCCCGCCTTGGCGTACTTGACCAGCAGCCGGACCTCGACGACGGCGAGGACCGCGTACAGCGTGGTGAAGGTGGCCAGGGCACCGATCTGGGTGCCGACGCCGACGTTGGGGGACACCGCACTGGCGGTGGTCATCAGCCCGAAGACGGCCCAGGGCTGGCGGCCCATCTCGGTGAAGATCCAGCCGAAGCTGTTGGCGATCAGCGGGAAGCCCATGGTCAGGATGCCGATCCGCCAGCTCCACTTGGTGAGCAGCGGGCTCAGCTCCCGCTTCGGGGTGAGCATCAGCCGGGGCACCTCGGTGTCGCCGGTGCGGAACTCGGGGCGCAGCAGGAACTTCCTGCGGGTGGTCCAGAGGCCGATCAGACCGGCCACGAAGGAGGTCATCCCGAAACCGATCATGAACCGGAAGCCCCAGTACGTCACGAAGACGCTCGGGATGTAGTCCTTGGGGTTGCCGCCGTGGGCGGCGGCCTCGGCGGCGGCGGTGTCGTTGATGCCGGGGACGGACGAGCTGAAGTCGCTGTGGGCGAGGAAGGAGAGCACCCCGGGGACCTCCAGCGCGACCGAGTTGTGGCCCTTGCCGACGTCGCCGACCGCGAAGACCGAGAACGGCGCGGGCGCCTGGGTGTCCCACAGTGCTTCGGCCGCGGCCATCTTCATCGGCTGCTGCTCGAACATGACCTTGCCGAGGGTGTCGCCGCTGAGCGCGGTGCCGGCGCCGAAGACCACGGCGAGCACCAGGCCCAGCCGCAGCGAGGTGCGCATCACGGCGGTCTTCCTGGGGTCGACGCCCTCCGGCTTGCGCTTGGCCTTCCAGAGGTGGAAGGAGGCGATGCCGACCATGAAGGCGGCGCCGGTCAGGAAGGCGGCGGTCAGGGTGTGGAAGACCACGGTGAGCGTGGTGTCCTGGAACAGCACCTTGGTGATGTCGGTGAGCCGCGCCTTGCCCGTGGCCTTGTCGATCGCGTAGCCGGCCGGGTGCTGCATCCAGGAGTTGGCGGCCAGGATGAAGTAGGACGAGAGCACGGTGCCCAGCGAGACCATCCAGATGCAGGCGCAGTGGATCCTCTTCGGCAGCTTGTCCCAGCCGAAGATCCACAGGCCGATGAAGGTGGACTCGAAGAAGAAGGCGATCAGCGCCTCCATCGCGAGCGGGGCGCCGAAGACGTCACCGACGAAGCGGGAGTAGTCGGACCAGTTCATGCCGAACTGGAACTCCTGCACGATGCCGGTGACGACGCCCATCGCGATGTTGATGAGGAAGAGCTTTCCCCAGAACTTGGTCGCGTGGAAGTACTTCTCCTTGTTCGTACGCACCCAGGCGGTTTCCAGCCCGGCCACGATCGCGGCCAGGCTGATGGTGAGCGGTACGAAGAGGAAGTGGTAGACGGTGGTGATCCCGAATTGCCATCGCGCGATCGTTTCGTGAGCGATTGCCAGTTCCACGTCGCCCTCTCTCCGCCGGCCCTGCTTCCAGGGCTGTTTCGGACAAACTCCATCTCCGGTCGAGCACCGTTGCCGGACCACGTGGGCTTGTCCGCTTGTGAACGTGAACACGTTCACAAGCACAGTATCCACCATCCTTACGGGGGAACCGCAGGTGGGGTGGGGTTGACAGCGGGTGGCAGGGCGTGACGGTGCGCACAGTCTGCTTACCGATCGCCGGGCGTGGCAACGAACGACCCCGACGGGCGGCGCCCCGCTCTTGTCCGAACCGGCGCTTGACAGCCGCGCGCCCCGCTCGCGTCGGCGAGCGGGGCGTGGTAGCGCCCGTGGTTACGGGCGCCCGAGCAGCTGTGCCCCCGGGGCGGAGTCGGCGCGGGCGGTGAAGAACTCGGTGAAGCCGTGCAGGAACTCCTCCACCGTGATCCGGCCGTCCCCGTCCGTGTCCAACTGGCGGAAGCCGTGCGACAGCTCGGCCGGATGGACGCGCGGACCGCCGAACACCGCGCGGTACTCGTCGAACTCCAGGAAGCCGCTGCCGTCGGTGTCGGCCGCGGTGAACACCGCCCGCAGCGCGGGCAGCAGCCCCTGCTCCAGGTAGGCCTCGTCCCGGTCCAGACCCGCCAGGGTGGCCGCCGTGAACTCCTCCCGGCTGACCTTGACGTCCCGGTTGGCGTCCATCGCCGCGCGCAGCTGCTCCCACCAGCCGTCGAAGGCCCGGTACACCCTCGCCTCGGCCTCCTCGTCCAACTCCAGCTGCCAGCACACGTTGTGGGCCATCGCCCGCAGGTCGTGCACGGTGATGAAGCCGTCCCCGGTCTGGTCCAGCACCTCCCGGAAGAACCGGTCCACCCGGGAGCCGCGCCCGTCCTGCCGCTGCGGACGCAGCCGGCGCGGCGGCCGCTGCTGCTCGTCCGGGGAGCGGTGGCGCACCCGCTCCGGGAGGAGCGGGACGACGGCCCCGGCACCCCGGTGCAGCACCACCGACAGCAGCGCCCCGCGCCGGCTCCGGACCAGCCCGAGCCGCTCCCGCACCACCGGCGGCAGGTCCGCCACCGTCAGCTCCCGGATCACCCGGGCCACGGCCACCCGGACGACCCGCCAGCCGGCGTCCCCGAGGAACCGGAGCCGCCGGGGGCGGGGCGCCTCCCGCAGGATGTCGTCGAGCAGGTAGCGGGCCGACTCGGTGAACTCCAGCTTCTCCCGGGCGTACCGGGCGAAGTAGCCGGGCAAGTCGGCGGCCGTCTTCGGGAGTTCCTCCTCCGGCAGCTCGAAGGCGGTGATCGCCTCCCTGAACTCCTGGTAGGCGAGCTCCAGTTGAGCGCCGTCGTACGGATCACCGCCGAGCCGCCGCATCGCCTCCACGCACTCGAACAGCGTCAGCAGCACCCACACCCTGGTCGCCGCGTCCCGCGCGTCGTACGGACGGCCGTCCGGCATCGTCCCGCGGATCCGCTTGTGCGCCCGGTTCAGCCGCTCGACCTCCCGGCGCAGCGCGTCCGCGTCCTGGTAGAACAGCCGTCGCCCGCTCCCCAGGGTGTGCTCGATCCGCCGCCAGGGGTGCGCCCGGTAGGTGGAGTGCTCCTGCATCCCGGCCGCCACCACCGGGTCCGCGGCCTGCAGCACCAGGAGCCGCCAGGCGACCAGGGCGATCCGCCACTCGGACAGGTCGCGCCTGAAGGAGACGGTCCGGTCAGCCACGGAGCTCCCCGGTGATCTCGGGGCCGATCACGAAGCCCTTGGCCGGGCCCTCGGGGATCACGGCCTCCTTGCCGTACGGGATCCGCGTCGAGGAGGCGTAGACCCCGCGCTCGGGGTCAGGGCTGGTGAGGACGGTCACGGTGCCGCCGTCGTCGTAGTCGTCGATGATCACGTACACCGGGATGCCGGCGCGGGCGTACGCCCGGCGCTTGAGAACGCGGTCTCGTTTGCGCGCTTCGGCGCCCGGCGAGACGGTCTCGACCACCATCGGGACACCTGAGGCGAGCACCCCGACGCCCTCGGGGTGCTCGATCTCTTCGACGTCGTCCGGCGCCACGAAGACGTCCGGGATGAACACCTTGAGGTCGGCGATCACGTTGCCGTCCTGCGCAGGCCCGTAGCCGGAGCCCCTCAGATGGTCGTACAAGGCCCGACCCAGCCGCCTGTTCACGCTGAAATGGCGGGTGCCGCCAGTGGGTGACAACGTGATCGTCCCCTCGATGATCTCCGCCCGGAAGCCCTCGGGTACATCCATGGACTTCCATGCCTGCCATAGTTGCTGGTCCAGGTTCACGACGGTCTCCTCGACAACGAGCGCGCTCACGAGACACCTCTTTCCCGTCCAGTGTGATCAGCCCGTGCAAGGCCGCACAAGCAACGGCAGCACGGTCACACGCGACCGGAGGGCCGAGCGGGTGAACGGCTTCCGGTTCACCCGATCGAGGAGTTTCGGGCGGTATCCGTCAGCGCTGGCGCGGTAGTTCGACGCGGAAGGTGGCGCCGGCGCCCGGGGCGGTGTCGAGGGTGAGGGCGCCGCCGTGGGCGCGGGTGAGGGCGGTGGCGATGGCGAGGCCGAGTCCGCCGCCGCCGCCGTTGTCGCGGCTGCGGGAGGCGTCGACCCGGTAGAAGCGGTCGAAGACGCGTTGGGCCTGCTCCTCGGTGAGGCCGGGCCCGGAGTCGGCGACCTCCAGCAGG
Organism: Kitasatospora sp. NPDC059648; assembly: GCF_042734825.1. NCBI lineage: Bacteria > Bacillati > Actinomycetota > Actinomycetes > Kitasatosporales > Streptomycetaceae > Kitasatospora > Kitasatospora sp. NPDC059648. The sequence continues at coordinate 72,037 of NZ_JBHWDU010000006.1, forward strand.
CAGACCCCGTCGGCGCCGCCGCCGACGCCGATCCGGACGGGGGTGCCGGGCGGGGTGTGCTTGACGGCGTTGCCGACCAGGTTGGTGACCACCTGCCGCAGCCGGGCCTCGTCGCCGAGGACGGGCGCCGCACCGGGCGCCCCGGTGCCCGCGGGGCCGGTGAGCGCGACCGGGCGGCTCGGGTCGAGGGCGGTGAGGTCGTGCAGGGCGTCGGCGGCGAGGGTGCGCAGGTCCATCGGGGCGAGGTCGAGCGGGCGCTCCTCGTCGAGCCGGGCGAGTACCAACAGGTCCTCGACCAGGGTGCCCATCCGGACCGCCTCGCTCTCGATCCGACTCATGGTCCGGGTGACGTCCGCCTCGGTGGGCAGCGCGCCCATCCGGTACAGCTCGGCGAAGCCGCGGATGCCGGCCAGCGGGGTGCGCAGCTCGTGCGAGGCGTCGGCGACGAAGCGCCGCATCCGGGCCTCGGACTCGGCACGGGCGGCGAAGGCCGCTTCGATCTGGGTGAGCATGCCGTTGAGCGCGATCGACAGCCGGCCGACCTCGGTGCCCGGGGAGAGCTCCGGCATGCGGTGGGACAGTTCGCCGGCGGCGATCCGCTCGGCCCCGGCCTCGATCCGCCGCAGCGGCCGCAGCCCGGCCCGGACGGCGAAGAAGCCCAGCGCGGTGATCAGCACCAGGACGCCGCCGCCGATGGCCAGGAAGGAGGTGCTCAGCCGGCCGGTGGTGGCGTCGACGTCCTCGCGGGAGACGGCGACCATGACGTAGGTCGGGATGCTGGCCGGCGAGGCGTACGCGCCGGCCCCGGCGGCCGGGGTGCGCGGGGCCTGGAGCGGCAGCACCAGGACCCGCCAGCTGTGGTGGCCGCGCTGGTCGGGCAGGTCGAAGGGGTTGTCCGGGGCGGTCTGGGTCGGGTCCAGTCCGGCCAGTTGCGGCGCCGGGTCGGTGTCCGAGAGGGGCTGGCGGAGGGAGCCCTGGACCTTGCCGTCCGAGGACAGCCACTGCACCAGGTACTGGCTGGGCAGGCTGATCCGCCGCCCGTTGACGACCGGTTTCCCGGCGCCCGGCGCCGCCGGCTGGACCGGGGACTTGCGGGACAGCGGCTGCCCGTAGCGCTGGAGCTGCTCGTCCAGCTGCTCCACCAGCTGGGCCCGTACGGTGCCGAGCACGAAGGTGTCGCTGACCGCGAGCCCGGTGGTGACCAGCGCGAGGGCGAGGACCAGCAGCCGGGCGCGCAGCGACAGCCGGGAGGTGAAGCGGTTGAGCACGAGCGGGTCCGGTCAGCCCTGCGGCGGGCGGCGCAGCGCGTAGCCGATGCCGCGCACGGTGTGGATCAGCTTGGGGCCGTGCGCCGGGCCGGAGTCGAGCTTGCGGCGCAGGTAGGAGATGTAGGACTCGACGATGGAGAGGTCGCCGCCGAAGTCGTAGGCCCAGACGTGGTCGAGGATCTGCGCCTTGGACACCACCCGGCCGACGTTGGCCATCAGGTAGTGCAGCAGCTTGAACTCGGTCGGGGAGAGCGCGACGGGGGTGCCGGCCCGGGTGACCTCGTGGGCGGCCGGGTCGAGGCTGAGGTCGGCGACGACCAGGCGGCCGTCCTCGGCCGGGCCGCCGGCCCGGCGCAGGATGGCCCGGATCCGGGCGATCAGCTCCTCCAGGCTGAACGGCTTGGTGACGTAGTCGTCCGCGCCCGCGGCCAGGCCCTGGACCTTGTCGCCGACGCCGTCCTTGGCGGTGAGGAACAGCACCGGCAGGTGGTCGCCGGGGTGTCCGTGCGCGGGCCCGGCGATCTGGCCCCGGCTGGTGCGCTCGCGCAGCTTCTCGACGACGGTGAAGCCGTCGAGGTCGGGCAGCATCACGTCGAGGACCACGAGGTCCGGCCGTTCGGCGGCGATCAGTTCCAGCGCCTCGGTCCCGCTCGCGGCGGAGGCCACCCGGAACCCGGAGAACCGCAGCGAGGCGGCGAGCAGCTCGCGGATGTTCGGCTCGTCGTCCACGACGAGGAGGAAGGCCTCGCCCTGGCCCCCGGCCACGGTGGAGCCGCCCGGTGTGGTGACAGTGCCTTGCACGGGGGTTTCGCCTCCCGGTCGGACGATGACGTTCAGCATGAGGCTAGCCCCCGGAGGCTATGCGGCATGGATGAATGTTGGATTAACACCTTATCGGTCGGTTTTCGGGCGACAAGCGCCCAGGGGTGCGGCTCGGTGGTGTGCGCACGGGTGCGCGGGAACGTCGAACGGCCGGGGAGCACGCTCCCCGGCCGCACCGCGTCGCAGCGCTCCGACGGTCAGTGCTGGGCGAACTGGCCCGGCCGGTAGTCGCCGGCGGGCTGGCGGATCATGACGTTGGCGCGGTTGAAGGCGTTGATCAGCGCGATGACGCAGACCAGCGCCGCGAGCTGCTCCTCGTCGTAGTACTTCGCCGCGTTCTCCCACGCCTCGTCCGTCACCCCGCCGCCGTCGGCCAGCCGGCTGCCCTGCTCGGCCAGCTCCAGGGCGGCCCGTTCGGCGTCGGTGAAGACGGTGGCCTCGCGCCAGGCCGCGACCAGGTTCAGCCGGGTCGCCTCCTCGCCCGCGTGCACGGCGTCCTTGAAGTGCATGTCGACGCAGAACCCGCAGCCGTTGATCTGACTGGCCCGCAGCCGCACCAGCTCCTGGGTCGCGTACGGCAGCGACGAGTCGGCGATCGGCTGGTTCGCGGCGATGACGTGCTTGAAGACCTTGCCCATGACCGGGCTGGCGAAGGCGTTCAGACGGGCTTCCATGGTGTGCTCCTCGGATCTCTGTGCTTCGTGGGTGTTCGTCGGTGTTCTCGGTTGCGTTCTCTTGGACAAGATGGCCGGGCGCCCTGTGACAGCCCCGGGTGTGGCCCCGGTCACCCCTGCCAGGGGCGGAGCTTCTCCGGGTTGCGCACCGCCCAGATGTGGGTGATCCGTTCCCCGGCGATCCGGAAGGCGATCACCGTGTCGGTGACACCGCCCTGCTGGACCACCAGGCCGGGCAGGCCGCTGACCGTGCACTCCCGCAGCGTCCGTCCGCCGACGAGCCGGGCGGACTCGGCGTACGCGCGGGCGATCCACTCGCTGCCCGTGAGCGGCTCCAGCAGGGCGCCGACCAGGCCGCCGCCGTCGGCGATCACGGTGGCCTCCGGGTCGAGGAGGTCCATCAGCGACCTGACGTCCTTCGCCTCCCAGGCCCGCTTGAACTCCCGGACGATCCCGGCCTGCACGCCCGTCGGCGGCACCGGGGCCTGCGCCGCCCGGATCCGGCGGCGGGCCGAGGAGGCCAGCTGGCGACAGGCCGCCGCCGACCGGCCGACCACCGCGGCCACCTCGGCGAACGGGTACTGGAAGACGTCGTGGAGGATGAACGCCACGCGCTCGGCCGGGGTCATCGACTCCAGGACGACGAGGAAGGCCATGTTGACCGACTCGTCGAGGGTGATCCGGTCCGCCGGGTCCGCGGCCGCGCTGTCGGGCCCCTCCCGGTGCTCGGGCAGCGGCTCGGGGAGCCACTCGCCCACGTAGCGCTCCCGCCGGGCCCGGGCGGAGCCGAGCTGGTTGAGGCAGATCCGGCTGGCTACCGTGGTCAGCCAGCCGCCGGGCGAGACGACGGCGTCCCGTTCCTCCGCGGGCATCGCGTACCAGCGGGCGTAGGTCTCCTGCACGACGTCCTCGGCGTCGGCGAGCGAGCCGAGCAGCCGGTACGCCACATTGGTCAGCCGGCGCCGCTCGCCGATGACCACGCTCAGATCCTGGTCCTGCTCCGGGTCCTGCTCCTGGTTCATGCTCCGCCTCCGGTCGGTCTCCTCCTCCTACGACAGGACAGCGCGCCGGAATGTGACGTCCGCCGGGCGCCTCACATTCCGGCGCACCGTCCTGTCGTAAGGAGCAGACGGAACCGAACGACAGGGAGGAACCACCGTGAACGACTTCCAGGCGATCGCCGATCTCGTCGAGATCCAGGCGCTGCAGGCCGAGTTCACCGACGCGGTGATGATGCGCGACGGCGACCGGCTCGCGGACCTGTTCACGCCGGACGGCGTGCTGCGGATGCCCAACGTCCCGATCGAGCTGGTCGGCAGGGAGCAGATCAACGCCGGGCGCAAGGAGCTCCAGGCCCGATGGGACTTCTTCGTGCAGAACACCCACCCGGGCTCGATCCGGATCGACGGCGACACCGCGACCGGACGCGCCCTCATGCACGAGATCGTCCGGTTGAAGGACGGTCTGGAGGGCCTCAACTACGCCGTCTACCACGATCGTTACCGGCGCACGGCGGACGGCTGGCGGTTCACCGAGCGGGTCTACGACGTCCGGTACGTCGACACCAGCCCGCTGGGCGGCTCGGCGCCGCGCCACGGGCAGGACCGCACCGCCTTCACCGCCCCGGCGGACGCGGAGCGCCTGGAGCGGACGGCCGCGGCACTGGCGGCGCGGGGCTTCACCGTCGAACTCCTCGACGGCGCCGCCGCCGCGCGCGCCCGCATCCGGGAGCTGGTCCCGGCGGACGCCGCCGTGTTCACCGCGGCCAGCGAGACGCTCCGGCTGTCCGGCATCGACGAGGACCTCAACACCGGTGGACGCTACCGGTCCGTCAAGTCCCGGGTGATGGCGATGGACCGGACCACCGAGGCGGACGACATCCGGCGCCTGCTGGCCGGCCCCGACGTCGCCGTGGGCAGCGTCGCCGCGGTCACCGAGACCGGCTCGCTGGTGATCGCCTCGGCCAGCGGCAGCCAGCTGCCCGGCAACGCCGGCGGGGCCGGCCAGGCGATCTGGGTCGTCGGCGCCCAGAAGGTGGTGCCCGATCTGCCCACCGCGATGCGGCGGTTGGAGGAGCACGTCCTCCCCCTGGAGGACACCCGCTCCCTGGCCGCCTACGGGCAGCCCAGCGCCGTCAACCAGCTCCTGGTGCTCAACGCGCCGACCCGCTTCTCCCGGGGCACCGTGCTGCTGCTGCGCGAGGCCATCGGGTACTGAACCGGCGCACGGGGACGCGGATGCGCGGGGAGTCGGCCGGGCCGGCTCCCCGCGCATCGCCGTACGTCAGCCCGATTCCGTGCCGGGCCCGGCGACCTGCGGCCCGGCGGGCTCCGGCTCCGCGCCCTCGGGCTCCGCACCCTCGGGCTTCGTGTGGAGCACCCGGCGCCCCTGCTCGGCGGCACGCGCGATGGCCTCGGAGATGAAGTCGAGGAAGCGGGCGATGTTCTCCAGCCGGACACCGGCGGGGGTCCCGGCACCGAGGACGCCGACGCCCTGGCGGGTGGTGTCGCCGAGCTGGGCGGTCGCCCGGGCACTGACCACCATCGACCGGTACCACATGTCGTCGTCCATGAAGTAGCGCTCGCGGCGGCGTTCGTCGCGCTCCCGGCGCACCATGCCCTGGCTCTCCAGGAACGCGATCGATTTGGAGATGGTCGCCGGGCTGACCTGGAGGCGCTCGACGAGTTCGGCGGCGGTGAGGCTGCCGTCGTCGGTGATGTAGAGGCAGGCCAGCACCCGCGCCATCATCTTGGGCATGCCGGACTGCATCATGACGGTGGTGAGCACCTCCTCGAAGGCGCGCACCGCCTCGGCGTCACGGCCGTGCGGCTGCGGTGAGGCGTTCGGGCCCTGGGCCGCGGGCTGCCGGCGGCGCTGGGCCCGGTGGCCGGTGGCGCGGTGGGCGAGGTCGGCGCGGTAGGCGGTGGGGCCGCCGTTGCGCATCACCTCGCGGGTGACGGTCGAGGTCGGCCGGTCGAGGCGCCGGGCGATCTCCGCGTAGGCGAGGCCGTCGGCCAGTCCCAGCGCGATCTGCTGGCGTTCCTGCTGGGTGAGTCTGCCGCCCGGCATCGCGGCCTCCTTCGTGCTCCGTGTTCGGTCCCTCGGCACAAGATAGCGTTCACTTCCAGTCCATTGCAATGGATGGAACCGTGGCCGTTGCATTCTCTGCATGGGCCGTTGCAATGATTTCCCATCATCTACCTGCAGTTAGGCGATTCTTGCGCAACAAGTTAGTTGCCAGACCTATAAACGCAACGTAGCTTTTCCGGCATGGGAAAGCGGCCGGCCGCAGGGGCCGGTCGCCGGAGAAGGGAGAGACGACGATGCAGGAGCGCACCGACACCGCCGCCGGGGTCCCCGCCTGGTCGGGCACGGTCCAGGTCGACGACACCGCGCTGGCCGTCACCGACACCGGCGGCAGCGGCACCGCCGTGGTCTACCTGAACGGCTCCTACGCCGACCGGTCGCACTGGCGCCGCGTGATCGCCGACCTCGGGGACGGCTGCCGCCACATCTCGTACGACGAGCGCGCCCGCGGCAAGTCCGCCCTCGCCTCCGACTACTCCTTCGAGGCCTGCCTGCGCGACCTGGACGCCGTGCTGAACGCCCGAGGGGTGCGGCGCGCGGTCCTGGTCGGCTGGTCGTACGGCGCGATGGTCGCCGTGCACTACGCCGACCGCCACCCCGAGCGGGTGCTGGGCGCGGTCTCCGTGGACGGCGCGATGCCCGTCGAGCCGCTCGACGAGGCCGCCCAGGCCAGGATCCGCGGCCTCTTCCGTCGCCTCAGCCCGCTGTTCCGGTGTGCCGGCGCCTCGGCCTGGCCGCCCGGATGAGCGCCGCCCGGCACGCCGAGATCAACCTCGAACTGATCGGCCTGTCCGCCCCCGCCCTCCTCCGCCCGGTCTTCGACCGGCTCACTGTCCCCGTTCACTACGTCCTCGGCACCGCGGCAACCTGGGCGCCGACGAGAGGACGATCGAGGGCCTGCGCACCGTCATCACCGGGATCGCCGCCGACAGCCCGAACATCCGGATCGCCGCCAAGGTCCCCAGCAACCACTCCAAGATCCTGCGCAAGGACCACCGGACCGTCGCCGCGACCATCCACGCGATCGCCACCACCCCTCCCCAGCAGGGCAGTTGATCACCACCGCGCGGTGTCACGGCACCGCCCGCCGATCCGGCGGAACCGATGCCGGAACCGGGGGTTGACCTTGACCCGAGGTCAACCCCGACGCTAGAGGCATGACCACGAACGCGAACGCGCGAAGGAACACCGCCCGCCCCGCCCGGACCACCATGCTGCCGGTCGAGGACACCGCCCTGGCCGTCACCGACACCGGAGGCAGCGGCCGCCCGGTGCTCTACCTCAACGGCTCCTACTGCACCCAGAAGGACTGGCGCCACGTCATCGCCGAACTCGGCGACGGCTACCGGCACATCACCTTCGACGAACGGGCCCGCGGCAAGTCCCGGAAGTCCGCCGACTACACCTTCGAGGCCTGCCTGCGCGACATCGACGCCGTCCTCGCCGCCACCGGCGCCCGCAACCCGGTCGTCGTCGGCTGGTCCTACGGCGCCGCCCTCGCCCTGCACTGGTCCACCCGCAACCCCGACCGCCTGGCCGGCGCCGTCATGGTCGACGGCGGATACCCCTGGGACTACCTCGCCACCGTCGAAGGCGGCCGCGAGGCCGGCAAGGAGCAGATCCGCAAGCTGTTCAAGCGGTTCGCCCCGCTGATGCCGCTTGTCCGCCCGTTCGGCATGGCCGCCCGGATGTCCGCCGCCGAGCACGCCGAGATCAACATCGAGCTCAACGAGATCGTCGCGGACAGCGCTCCCGTCTTCGACCTCGTCAGCTTCCCGATGCGCTACCTCGTCGCCACCGGCGCCAGCCTCGGCGGCACCGCCGAAGGCCTCGCCGCGATGCGCGCCACCCTCGATCCGGTCCTCGCCCGCAACCCCAACGTCCGGGTCAGCGCCACCGTCCCGAGCAAGCACACCACCATCGTCCGCAAGGACTTCCGCGCCATCGCCGCAGCCGTCCGGGAGGTTGCCTCCCTCCCGCACGGGCTGGTCAACTGACGCCATGACAGACGGAGTGACGATCAGCCAGGCCGCGGCCTTCGCCGGGGTCACGGTGAAGACCATCCGGCACTACCACAAGAACGGCCTGGTCGAGGAACCCGCGCGCGACCGCTCCGGCTACCGCCGCTACGGCAGCCCCGAACTCCTGAGGCTGGTCCAGGTGCGGACCTTGGCCGCGGCGGGCGTGCCGCTCGCCGAAATCGTCCCCATCCTCGACGCCGACCCCGAGGACTTCGCCACCGCCCTCGTCGACGTCGAGGAGAGCCTCACCGCCAGGATCGACGAACTGATCACCCGGCGTGAGACGCTGCGCCAACTCGCCACCGGAGACCGGGTTCTGCTGCCCGCCCGGGCCTGCGCCCTGCTCGACCGGATGCCCGGACTCGGCTTCGACGCGGACGACGTCAGGACGGCCCACGAGGGCCTGGTGCTGGTCCGGGCCCTGATGCCGGAGGGCTTCGACGACTACCTCACCCAGATCGAGCACGGCCTGGAGGACCCGCGGCACGTCGCCGTCGTGAAACTCACCTGGGGCGCCGGGAAGTGGGACCCGGACGACCCCAGGATCGAGGAACTCGCCGAGGAGGTCGCCGCCCACTTCGTCGCCGACCCCTCCCTGCTGCCCACCCTGGGCGGCCTCCGGACCCGCCAGGACGGCGACACCCGCCACGAACTCCTCACCCACCACGGCGAGGAGGAGCGGCCCGGCTGGACCCGGCTGACCGCACTGATCGAGGAGAAGCTGCGCGCCGCGGGCGTCGACGTCCCGTAGGGCCCCGCGGCTGCGCTACCCGTGGGCGGTGAGCGGCTTGCGGACGTGCTCCGCCGCTTCGGCCAGCGGGACGGATTCGGTCAGTCGGCCCGGCCGGCTTCCCGTGCTCCAGGATCCCCGGGAAAGGCGGCGCTCAACGTTCGTGCTGGGGGCCTCGGGCCTCAGGAGCAGTCGGAGCGGTAGGCGAAGGGCCAATCCGGGCAGTCAGGGCACTCGAACAGGTAGATGCCGCCCATGTCGCCGAGCATCAGACCGGGCGGGCACTGGACCCGCGTCCGCTCCTCGTACGGAAGGTCCCAGATCCCACCCTCCGCCGGGGTGTCCTCGACGGGCAGCCAGGTGCGCCAGCTCGCGCCGTCGAACTCGGCGCTGTTGACGGTCAGCAGGTGCGACATGGTGCGGTCGCAGGTCGGGCAGGCGGGCCAGTCCGGGTCCTGCGTCCAGGTCGGGTAGCCGCCGACCTTGATCCCGTCGGACATCTCTCCACATCGAGCGGACGCGGCGGAGTCGTACGAGTCATCGGGCGTCCTGCCTGCGGAGGGAACGAAGATCCACCCGTGTCTACCGGGGCCCCCTGCGAGACGCAAGGGGCCCGGTGGCGAAGCGGGTCGGCCCCGGCAGTGCCGGACGGGCGTCAGACGACGGCGAGCCGGTCCACCAGCAGTTCCACCCTCTGCTCGGCGTACTCCGGGGGGAGCCGTCCGGCCCGGGTGAGGGTGGCCAGCCCGTGCAGGGCGGCCCAGAAGGTCTCGGTGAAGACTCCCGGGTGGACGTCGTCGCCGGCGACCTCGGCGAGGCTCTCCAGCAGGGCGGCGAAGGCGTCCTTCAGGGGTTCCGGCGTGTCCTCCTGCGCGAAGGCGAGGCCGCCGTCGAGCCGGAACAGGGCGTCGTAGACCGCCGGGTTGCGCGCGGCGAAGTCGAGGTAGGTGCGGGCGAGTGCGGTGACCCGGGCGCGGGAGCCGTCCACGGCGGCGGTGGCGGCCCGGATCGCCGCCGCCATCTCGGTGGCGCCTTCGAGGGCGACCGCACCGATGATCTCGCGCTTGCCGCGGAAGTGGCTGTAGAGGACGGGTTGGCTGTACTCGATGCGCTCGGCGAGCCGCCGGGTGGTGACCGCGTCCCAGCCCTGCTGCTCGGCGAGTTCGCGGGCCGTCGCCACGATGAGGCGTTCGCGTTCCGCCCGTTCGCGCTGCTTGCGTTCTTGTACCGACATGATCCGACCCTAGCATCGCTAGACAAAAGAGCGACAGCAAGCCTAGTGTTGCCTCATCCGCTAGCAATGCTAGATGCCAGGGAGGGTCATCATGCTCAACGCACTTGAGGTCATCACCACCGTGGTCGTCGGGGTGATGGTGGGGGTGGAGTTCTCCGTCGCCTTCGTCATGAACCGGATCTTCAACGCGCTCCCCGAGGACAGCGACCAGCTCGCCCGCGCCCACGGCGGCCGGATGCTCGGCGCCGTGATGCCGTTCTGGTACATCGGCTCGCTCGTCCTCGCGGCGATCTGGGCCGTCGCCGGATGGCACCACCACGGAGCCGGTCTCGTCGTCACCGCCGGCGGGCTGCTGATCGTCAGCGTGGTCATGTCGGTGCTGCTGCTCGTCCCGATCAACAACCGGGGCAAGACGTGGACCCCGGAGAACCGGCCCACCGACTGGAAGGAGCAGATGAACCGCTGGGACCGCTACCACTACGTCCGCGTCGCCGTCATCATCGCCGCCTTCACCCTGCTGGTCGCGGCCCTCGCCTGAGCCCGGGAACAGCGGGTCACTGCTTCGGGAAAGCGGCGGTGACGGCCTTGGTGCGGGTGAGGACGGCGACCGGGAGGAGCGCGAGGGCGGAGAGGCCCTGGAGCACTGCGTACCAGGCCGGGCAGATGCCGGGGACGAGGTCGACGGCGATGACGGCGATCGGCATCACGGTGGAGAGGGTCCGGATGCGGTCGAAGGCCCTGTAGTCGCCCTCGGCGGCGCGGGTGGCCAGACGCAGGAGCACGGGAGCCAGGGCCGGGAAGACGACCCCGCGAATCCACATGAACGGGGTGGTCCCGTGGCCGGTGGAGGCCATGACCGCGACGGTCGCGAGGGTGATCAGCCCGATGGCGCCGAAGAGAGTGATGCACTTCTTCGCCGTGGAAAACGCCTGCCGGGCAGGGGAGTTGCCGAGGTTCGCCGTCGCAGTGATCGCCATGGTTCCGCCCTCCGTGTCGTGGTGGGAACGAATCTACGGAGGCCGCGAGCGACCCGACACCGGTCCAGCCCCACACCTGGGGTGGGGCTGGACCCACCCTGCTGTTCCTCAGCGTCGGCGGCCTCTTGCGGGTAGCAGGAGGCCGCCGGAATCAGAGCTCCCAGCGGAGCGACGTGCCGTCCGGAGCCGTGCAGCCCACGACCTGCCGACCGTCCGGGTCGGCTGCGAGCGTGAACCACTCCCGGCGGGGGCGGTTCTGGTCGAGCCAACTGCGGTGGGCGGCCTCGATGGCCTCCCAGAGGTCGCCCGGGCCGCTCCGGACGGCGGTGGTACCAAGGTGGAGGCCCGCCCAGAAGGAGAACCCGGGATCGTCCAGCACGCGCGGGCTGACCTCCGTCGTCCTGCCGGCCTGCGGCTCCGGTCTTTCCGGGACCGGTCCGTCTCCGGGACGCAGCGGCATGAAGGCGGCCGGGCGATGAAGGCCCGGCCGCCCGCCCGTCCGGCAGCTTCGTCAGCCGGGCCACCGCGCCGCCGATCGGGGCGACGATCAGGCCACCCGGCGCGCACTGGTCAAGCCAAGCCTGGGGGAGGCGACGGCTACCGCAGGTGGCGATGATCCGGTCGTACGGCGCTCCGCCCAAGTGCCCTTCCGCGCCATCGCCCCCGAGGACGGTCGGCTCGAAGCCCACCTCGGTCAGCCGGGCGCGGGCTACGGCCACCAGCTGCTCGCTACGGTCGAGGGTAGTGACGTGGGCCGCACCCGCGAGGTGGCAGAGCAGAGCGGCGTTGCAGCCCGTGCCCGTGCCGGTCTCCGACACCTGGTCCCCGCCTCTGACGTCCAGCGCGTCGAGCATGTCGGCCATCAGGCTCGGGAGGGTCGAGGAGGACGTCGGCACTCCGCGCTGTCCGTCCGGCGATGCGGCTTCCGCGCTACGTCGTCGACCTCGGTCACCAGCACCTGGTCCGCGTACACTTCGCGCAGCCACGCGTCGTCCGCCATGTCCTCGGAACGCCACGGCCGGTGGAGACCAGAGCCGTCCTCCCGGTAGAACACCGGAACGAAAGGATGCCGGGGCACATTGAGGAACGCCTCGACCACCCGCGAGGACAGCGCCGTGCTCCGTCTGTCGATCTCCGACGCCAGGACGATGCGGGCCTGCAGCAGTCGCCCGTGGCCGTGGAGGGCAGTCGTCATGCCCGGTCGGTCCCTTCAAGATGCTGCAGGTCGTGCTCGATCAGGTATTCGCCCTGGACGGCGAGGGTGCCCCGGTCCGTCAGGTAGAGGGTCGGGCACTCGCCCTCGTCGCAGGAACCCGCAAGCCGTGTCAGCTTCACGATGTCTCCTCGCTCGCCCGGTCTCCGGACGATGCTCCCGAGTCCCACCTGGCAGAGGCAAGGGGCTCACGTTTCCGGTACTGGAAACCGTCCAACTTCGAACAGACAGCCGATAGTTCGGCGGTGAATTGCTCATCGGCGCGGTCTTCGTCGCCCTCCTCGCCCTCGCGACGCCACCGTCGCCCTCGGCGTCATCGCGACCCTCAAGACGCAGCGCCCCGACGACGGCGACCGAACGCGTGCGGGCCCTCGCCTGGGAAGGCGAGGGCCCGCAGAGCGTCGAACGGTTCCGGGTCAGCCGCCGGACGGCTTCCGGGGTGAACCGCCGCCGAACCCGCTGCCACCGCCGCCGAAGCCACCGCCTGCGGAGCCTTCGACGAGCTGGCTGGCGTTGTACCCGCCGTTCGCGTCGGGCGTGCCGACGACGGTCACGCTCTGGCCGGGCTGGAGGTCGGCGACCTTGCCCTCCTTGTTGAGCTGGACCTTGGTCGAATCCCCCGTCGTCACCTTGACGGTGTTGCCGTTGGCGTCCGTGAGGTACACGGTCGAGCCGTCGACGGCCTTGACCGTGCCACGGGTGAAGCCACCCTGCCCCTGCCCCTGCCCTTGGCCCTGACCACCTCGGCGCCCACCGGCGCCCTGCCCGTAGCCGCCACCCGTCGCCGGTGCGCCGGCCGAAGCGGCCCGGGGCGAGGAGGACTTGCCGCTCGGAGTCCCCTGCCCCTGCTGGTACCAGACCCCGCCCGCGAACGCGCCCGTGGCGATCACGCCGCCCGCGAGCACCAGCGACAGCCAGGGCAGCTTCCGCCTCGGCGGCGCGGCCAGTTCCGCGCTCACGTCCCGCGAGTCCGGCGGGGTGGCCAGCAGGGCGACCTGTTCGTCGTGTTCCATCGAAGAAGTGCTCCTACTCGTGCCGGAGGGCGTCGATCGGCCGCAGGGAGGCGGCCCGGTTGGCGGGGTAGCTGCCGAAGAACAGTCCGATCGCGACGGCGATGCCGAACGCGCCGAGCACCGACTCGGGGATCACCACCGGCTTGATGCCGACGATGCTGAAGCGGGAGCCGACGATCCCGGCCGCCACGCCCAACCCCGCGCCGATCACCGACAGCAGCGTGGACTCGGTCAGGAACTGCCCCAGGATCACTGCCCGGGGGGCACCGAGCGCCTTGCGGATGCCGATCTCCCGCGTCCGCTCCGTGACCGTCACCAGCATGATGTTGGTGATCCCGATCCCGCCGACCAGCAGCGAGATGGCCGCGACCGCGCCGAGCAGCACGGTGAAGGTCTTCGTCGTGCTCTCCCTCGCCGTGAGCAGGGAAGCCTGGTTGGTGATCCGGAAGTCGGCCTTCGTCGGGTCTGCGATCGCGTGGGTGCCGAGCAGCACCCGGGTGATCTCCGACTGCGCCGCCGTCGTCGTGTCCGCGGAGGACGCCTGCACCAGGATCTGGTTGACCGCCCCGAAGCCCGTGAAGGCGTTCTGCACGGTCGGCAGCGGTGCGATCACCACGTCGTCGGGATCGGTGAACCCGCTGCCGCCCTTGGCCTGCAGCACGCCCACCACGGTGAACGGCGTCCCGCCGAGCACGATCTTCTTCCCGACCGGGTCCTCGGTGTCGAACAGCTGCTTGGCCGTCGTGGCGCCGAGCACTGCGACCTTGCGCGAACCGAGCACGTCGTCGTTGGTGAAGTACTCGCCGTGCGCGACCTTCTGGTTGGAGGTCTCGAAGTACGCGGGGTACGTCCCCACCACCGAGCCCGGGGTGTACGAGACGTTCCCGTACAGCGCCGTCGCGCTGGTGGTCACCACCGGCGCCACGGACTTGACCGCCGAGGAGTCGGCGTCGGTCGCCAGCGCCTTGGCGTCGGCGACGGTCAGCTTCTTCACCGAGGACACCGACCGCGAGCCCCCGGCCGCCGAACCGGCGCTGACCGTGAGCGAGTTGGTGCCGAGCGAGGTGATCGAGTCCTTCACCGCCTGCGAGGAGCCGTTGCCCACCGCCAGCAGCAGGATCACCGAGGCCACACCGATCAGCACCCCCAGCATGGTGAGCGCCGACCGCACCTTGTTGGCCGCGAGCCCACCCACCGCGAAGCGGAGCGTCTGCCAGAGGATCATGCCGGGACCCCCAGCCCGGCGAGCACGGGCGGAGGCCCGTCCACCGGCGCCTGCCGGACATCACTCACGATCTGCCCGTCGACGAGCCGCAGCACCCGCTTGGCGTGCCGGGCGACCTCGTCCTCGTGGGTGATCAGCACGACCGTGCGGCCGGTGGCGTTGAGCCCGTCGATCAGGCCCAGCACCTCCTCGGTGGAGCGGCTGTCCAGGTTGCCGGTGGGTTCGTCGGCGAGCAGCATGGCGGGTGCCGTGACCAGCGCCCGGGCCACCGCGACGCGCTGCTGCTGGCCGCCGGAGAGCTGGTTGGGCTTGTGCCCGGCGCGTTCGCCGAGGCCTACCAGCGACAGCGCGGCCATCGCCCGCCGCCGGCGCTCGGCGGCCCGTACGCCCGCGTAGGCGAGCGGCAGCTCGACCTGGGCGAGGGCGGTGGTGCGGGGGACCAGGTTGAAGGACTGGAAGACGAAGCCGATCTTGCGGTTGCGGACGAGGGCGAGCTGCTGCTCGTCCAGGTGGCCGACGTCGGTGCCGTCCAGCAGGTAACGGCCGGAGGTGGGGACGTCGAGGCAGCCGAGGATGTTCATCAGGGTGGACTTGCCGGAACCCGAACTGCCCATCACGGCAACGTAGTCGCCCTGCTCGATGTCCAGGTCGACGCCGGCCGGTTCGCCCGTCCCGGGCAGGGACGGGCCGCGCAGGGCGTGCACGGTGGCGTCGCCGTGCCCGTACGACTTGGTGAGCCGGCGGATCCGGATCACCGGTACGGGGTGCGCGGGGACGCGGTTGTCGATGACGTGCTGCATGCTCAGCCCTTACCGCCCCGGCCGCCGCCACCGCCGCCGCCACCGCCCGGGATGCCGACCGCGCCGCCGTTGCCGCCCCGGCCGCCGGCCCCGCCGCCGAAGCCCGGGAAGGAGCCGTTCGGGAAGCCGTTGTTGCCGCTGGTGGTGGGGAGTTCGACCTTGTCGCCCTCCTTGAGCCCGGAGACCACCTGCACGGTGCTGTCGCCCTCGACGCCCACGCCGACGTCCACCCGCTCGGTGGCGCCGCCCTCGTGCACCACCGTCGCGGTCCGCGAGGAGCCGGTGCCGGAGAGCGCCGAGGTCGGCAGCGAGAGCGCGTTGTCCGCCTCGCCGGTGATCACCTGGACGGTCGCACTGAGGCCGGTGCGCAGGGTGCTGGTGTCCCCGCTGAGCTGGAGGGTGGCCGCGTACTGGACGGCGGAGGAGCCGGCCGCGCCGCTCCCGCTGCTGGACGGCAGCGAACTGACCGACAGGACGGTCGCGTTGAGCTTGGTGTCGGACTGGGCGTTCAGGGTGACGGTCGCCGCCTCGCCCTTCTTCAGCTTGAGCGAGTCCAGCTCGGAGAAGTTGGCGGTGACCTGCATCCCGGTCGGGTTGGTCAGCACGATGAAGCCGCTCGGCGAGCCCGAACCGGCGCCCGTCCCGGTGGACTTGGCCGTGGAGGAGGAGCCCGAACCCGAGGACGGCGCCCCCACCGTGTCCCCGACCTTCGCCGAGACCGAGGCGACCGTCCCGTCCACCGAGGCGGTGAGCGTCGTACCGGCCAGCGCGGCCTGGGCGTTGGAGAGGTTGGTCTGCGCGATGGCGACCTGCTGCTGGGCCTGGGCGACGGCCGCGTCGTCGACCTTGGTGGTGGTGATGGTGGTGGTCTGCGGGGCGGGCGTACTGCTCCCGCCCGCCCCGCGACCGCCGCCGCTGCCGCCCTGCGGGGCCGTGGTGGCCCCGGGCAGCGGCTCGGTGGTGGTCGTGGTGACGCCGGCCTGCGCCTTGGCGAGGTTGGCGTTCGCCGTGGTGAGGGCCGACCGGGCGGCGTCCACCTGCTGCTGGGCCGCCGTGGTGTCGACGGTCGCCAGCACCTGCCCCTTCCTGACGGCGTCCCCGACCGCGACCTTGACGGAGGTGAGCCGCCCGCCGGTGGTGAAGTCCTGGGCGGCGTCGGTCGGCGAGACCAGGGTGCCGGTTCCGGACACGGTGGCCAGGACCGTCCCCTTGGCGACGGTCGCGGTACGCGTGGCCGGCTTGGCGGCCGCCGTGCCGCCGCTGCCGTTGACGGTGGCGTACACCAGGGCGGCACCGCCCAGGAGGGCCACGCCGAGCGCGGAGTTGACGAGGACGGCACCTCGCCGCCGTGGAAGCACCTTCATGGCGGACAGCTTCGCGGGGCGCTCTTGCGCTGCCCTGGGCGGCGGCTGGGAGAAGACTGACCGGCCGGATCCGGGCATTCCGCTCCAACCGCCCGCTCCGGAGGGGCGCCTTGGCCGGGCCGTGGGCGGTCGTTGGCCGAACTCCCAGCGGCCTCCCAGCGATCCCCAGCCATCCGGCAGGCCATCCTCAGACAGCTCACACCCACGGACGCGGCAGGGGCGCACCCCCGAGGAGTGCGCCCCTGTGGAAACAAGGACCGGCGAGGCGCCGGCACCGGCGGCCGATCAGCCGTCGATCTCCTTGCGGAAGGCCTCCGCCACCGACAGGAAGATCGTGTTGCCCTCGGCCTCGCCGATCGACACCCGCACGCCCTCCGGGAACGGCCGGACGATCACCCCGGCCGCGGCGCAGGCCGCGGCGAAGTCCGCCGAGCGCTCGCCGAGCCCGAGCCAGACGAAGTTGGCCTGCGAGTCGGGGACGTCCCAGCCCTGGGCGCGCAGCCCGGCGACGACCCGGTTGCGCTCCTCGACCAGCGCCTCGACCCGGACCAGCAGCGCCTCCTCCGCGCGCAGCGAGGCGACGGCGGCGTCCTGGGCGAGCTGGCTGACGCCGAACGGCACGGCGGTCTTGCGCAGGGCGGCCGCCACCGGCTCGTGGGCGATCGCGAAGCCGACCCGCAGGCCGGCCAGGCCGTACGCCTTGGAGAAGGTCCGCAGCACGCAGACGTTCGGGCGGTCGCGGTAGAGGTCGATGCCGTTGGGCACCTCGGGGTCGCGGATGAACTCGATGTAGGCCTCGTCGACGACCACCAGGACGTCGCCGGGGACGGCGTCGAGGAAGCGCTCCAGCTCGGCGCGGTGGACCACGTTGCCGGTGGGGTTGTTGGGGTTGCAGACGAAGATCAGCCGGGTGTTCGGGGTGACGGCGGCGAGCATCGCGTCCAGGTCGTGGTCGCCGTCGGCCTTGAGCGGGACCGGGACGGGCGTGGCACCGGCGATCTGGGTGATGATCGGGTAGGCCTCGAAGGAGCGCCAGGCGAAGATCACCTCATCGCCGGGGCCGGCCGTGGCGAGCACCAGCGACTGGGCGACGCCGACGGAGCCGGTGCCGAGGGCGATGTGCTCGGTGGGGACGCCGAAGCGCTCGGCCAGGACGGCGGTCAGCTCGCTGACGCCCATGTCGGGGTAGCGGTTGAACGAGCCGGCCGCCGCGACCGCCGCCTCCAGGACGCCGGGCAGCGGGTTGTTCGGGTTCTCGTTCGAGGACAGCTTGTAGGCGTCGGCGCCGGCCGGCTTGCCGGGCTTGTAGGTGGGGATGCCGTCCAGGCTCGGGCGCAGGCGCGGGCCCTGCGCTGAGGTACCACTGCTCACGGTCGTACTCCTTCGTGTTCTCTGCCGGTCCGCCCGCCCCGGCACGGTCGGGATCGCCGCCGCACCCCGGGCCCCGGCTCCGCCCCCGGGATCTCGGGACGCGCCTGCCGGACCACCCCGGTCGGGTGCCTTGCACGATACCGACCGCCCTCACCCGTAGGAGTGAGATGCCCGGACGGGTTACAGGCGCAGATCAGCCATTCTGCCCGGTTCCTTTGGCACATGTCAGAGGTAAGACGCCTGGTTTCAGAAGGGGATCGAAGGGGCGCACCCCGGCTCACTCTTGGAGAAACGTATCTCCGAAGGCTCCCGATGCGCCGGTCACAGACCCTTGTCAGGAGCCATACGATCGGTCCGCCATGACAGCAGCAGCCAACCAGAGCGGTCGGCGACCCACCACCTCACGGCGTCTGGAGCGGGCCGGCATCCGGGATGTGGCAGCAGCCGCCGGAGTGTCGATCACCACCGTCTCCGATGCGCTGAACGGGAAGGGCCGCCTGCCCGACGAGACCCGCAGCCGGGTGCGAGAGGTCGCCGAGCGCCTCGGCTACCGCCCCTCCGCGGCGGCCCGCACCCTGCGCACCGGACGGTCCGGCCTGATCGGGCTGACCGTCACGACCTACGGCGAAGAGCCCTTCACCTTCACCGAGTTCGCGTACTTCGCCGAGATGGCCCGGGCCGCCACCAGCGCCGCCCTGGGCCGTGGCTACGCGCTGGTGGTGCTGCCCGCCTCCTCCCGCCACGACGTCTGGGGCAACATCGCCCTGGACGGCACCGTGGTGATCGACCCGCCCGACCAGGACCCGCTGGTCAGCGAGCTGTACCGGTCCGGGGTGCCGGTGGTCAGCGACGGCAAGCCCGGCAACTGCCCGGTCACCGCCTGGGTCGACAACGACCACGAGGCGGCCGTGCTCGGCATCCTCGACCACCTCTCCGAGGCCGGCGCCCGCCGGATCGGCCTGCTCACCGGCACCAGCACCGACACCTACACCCGGCTCTCCACCGAGGCCTACCTCGGCTGGTGCACCAAGGTCGGCCAGGAGCCGGTGTACGAGGCCTACCCGGCGCACGACCCGGCGGCCGGCGCGGTCGCCGCCGACCGGCTGCTCGCCCGCCCCGACCGGCCGGACGCCGTGTACGGCCTGTTCGACCCCAACGGCACCGACCTGCTGGCCGCCGCCCGCCGCTACGGCCTGCGCGTGCCTGACGACCTGCTGCTGGTCTGCTGCAGCGAGAGCGACGTCTACGCGGCCACCGAGCCGCCCATCACCACTCTGTCGCTCAAGCCGCGCAAGATCGGCACCACCGTGGTCAACCTGCTCATCGACGCCATCGAGGGCGTCGACTCCGGGACGGGCGTGGACATCGCCCGGCTCTTTCCGCCGCGCTTCCGCACCGCCGGCAACGGCCCGCCGCCGGGCACCCTGATGCCGACCGAGCTGATCGTCCGCGCCTCCTCCCAGCGGCGGAGCCCGCGCACCACCGTCAGTCCGCCCCGTCCGCCGGGCGAGGTGTAGACCTCACGCGCACCGGCCGACGAGCGCCGGGAGGCCGGGAGGAGGCCGGGAGGCCGACGACCGGCGGGACCTTGACGACCGACGGGACGCCGGCCAGAGGCCGACGAGACCCTACCGAGCCGGGACAAAACGGACCTTGCGGCGCCGCCCGGCTGACGCTCCGGAGGATTGGATACCCACCAGGTGACGACGCCGGGAGAGTGGTCTTCCTATGATGGGCGAATGACACCCGAGGACCGCTTCCCCGGACCTGAGCACCCCCACTCAGGCCCCCGCCACCAGCCGGACCTCGACGTGCTGCCGTACGGCACCTACTACGAACCCGAGCCCGCCACCGGCTACCAGGGCGCGCCGTACGAAGCGGAGACCTACAGCGGCTACGGCGGCGCGCGCTACCTGGAGCAGCACTGGCCCGCCGACGGCCAGGGCCACACCGTGCACGCCCAGGGGCTCGGCACCGACCACGGGCCGGACCGGTCCCCGGTCTTCTCGCACCAGGGCCAGGGCGATTACGAGGGCGGTTACGAGGCCGCCGGGTACGAGGGCGGCTACGAGGCCCAGGAGCACGACGTCCACACCGGCCACGACGTCCAGGACCACCCCGGCTACGAGCCCACCCTCCCCGACCAGCCCTCCCCGGCCCTCCGGCTCCCCGACCGCGACGACCCGCCGACCATCGAGCTCGGCCCGCCGCTGCCCGACCCCGCCGCCCCGACCTATCCCTACCCGGCCCCCGGCCCCGGCGAGCCGCCCGGCCCGGTGTACGTGGTCGGCGACGTGCACGGCTACCTCGACGAGCTGCGCACCGAACTGCACCACCAGGGCCTGATCGACGCCGACGGCCACTGGTCGGCCGGCCGCGCCCGGATCTGGTTCCTCGGCGACTTCACCGACCGCGGCCCGGACGGCATCGGCGTCATCGACCTGGTCATGCAGCTCGCCGCCGAGGCGGCCGCGGCCGGCGGCTACTGCCGCGCCCTGATGGGCAATCACGAACTGCTCTTCCTCGGCGCCCACAAGTACGGCGACGAGCCCGTCCAGTCCACCGCCGGCACCGCCTCCTTCCTCGCCGCCTGGCGGCTCAACGGCGGCCAGCAGAACGACCTGGACCGGCTGGAGGCCCACCACATCAGCTGGCTGTCCCGGCTGCCCGCCATCGGGCTGGAGGACGGACACCTGCTGCTGCACTCCGACACCACCGCGTACCTGGAATACGGCGAGTCCATCCCCGACGTCAACGACGCGGTGCACAGCCTGCTCGCCGACGGCGGCGTGGACGAGTGGTGGGACTGCTTCCGCCGCTTCACCAAGCGCTTCGCCTTCCGCGGCGACGCCGGCCCGACGGCCGTCCACGAGCTGCTCGACACCTACGGCGGCTCCCGGATCGTGCACGGCCACAGCCCGATCCCGTACCTCACCGGCGCGGTGCACGCGGACGACGGGCAGCCGCCGCACATCCCGGGGCCGTACGTGTACGCGGACGACCTGGCGGTGGCGATGGACGGCGGGGTCACCATGGAGGGCCGGCTGCTGGTCGCCCGGCTGCCGATCTGACGCACCGTTCCGACGCACCGACCCGACGCACCGACCCGCCGTGATGATCTGACCGTCAATCAACGTCAGGGTTCAACGGAACATTTGTTCCCGGCGCCCGGACCCCCGCACGCGCGCCGTCCGGGGCGCGAAATTCCGGAAACCGACTGTCAGCGCGGCCACACCCGCCCCTACCATGAGGCACACCACACCCGGCCGCCCGTCCGGCGGCCCGCCTCCGCGCCCGTCCCGGCGTTCCGAGGGTGTCCCGCGTCCCCGATGCGGCCCCGCGCCCTCGATGCCGGCCGGCGTCCGCATGAACGGGGTCCCCATGTCCAACCCCCCGCCGCTGCACGCCGAGGACCGCCCGGAGTACGAGCGCCTCCTCGGCGAAGCCCTGCGCGACCGCACCGTCCTCACCGCCCTGCGCGCCCCGGGCGCGCTCACCGCCGACCAGCTGCGCGTCCTCGCCCTGCGCGACGCCGACGCCGTCAACGACGCGGCCGCCACCGAGTACGCCCACTACACCGCGCTGCGCGAGAGCCTGCGCGCCACACCCGCACCACCGGCCGACGTCGAACCGTACGCCCCCGGGCTCCTCAGCCAGCTGCGCTCCACCGACGGGGGCGCCGGGCTGTTCCCCGTCCTCATCGTGCTCACCCCGATCCTCGCCTGGTCCGCCGGGCTGGTCCTGCTGCTGGTCGGCTACGTGCTGCGCGCCGTCGACTCCGGCCTCCTGCTCGGCCACTCCATGGTCACCGCCGGCTGGGTCGCACTCGCCGCCGGGGTCGCCGCGATGGCCGTCGGCGTCGTCGGACTGCTGCTCACCGCCATACGCGACGGCGCCGCGGCCGTCCCGCCCGGCACCGACCCGGAGCTCGCCGCCGAACTCGCCGCCGCCCGGGCCGAATGGCGCACCGCCCTGCGCGAGCGCGGCCTGCTGCCGTACCTCCGCACCCACCTGCCGGGCGCGCCCGGCCGTTCGGCCCCCGGCTTCGCCGGCCCCGGGTACAGCCCGCCCGCCTTCACCAGCCCCGGCACCGGCGGCCTCACCGACGCCGACGGCCGCACCCCCCGGCCCGCGGCCTTCACCACACCGGACTTCACCGGGCCCGGCTACACCCCGCCCGACTTCACCGGACCGGACGACGTCCGCTGACGCCGTGGGCACTGTCCCGGGGGGCTGCCGCCGAGGCCCAACAGCTCCTCGTCCTCCTCCCCGCCGACCCCGAAACCGCCACCCACCGCACCCGACTGACCCGCCCGGCCGCCCCCGCCTCCGCGCCATCTCCTGACGGACCCGCCGCCCCCGGCCCCCGGCTCCGGACGCAGCGCTACGAACCCCCACCCCCAGCGGCCACGTCCGCCGCAGCCCGGATGAACTCCCGAACCCGCTCGGTACTGTTGGCCGGCAGCCAGATCGGACCCCGCTCGATCAGCGGGGCGTCGTGGATGGGGACGTAGGCGAGGTCCGGTCGGGGGTAGTACCGGCGGCAGAGTTCGCCGACGGGGAGGACGCCGCGCCCCATGGCGACCAGGCTGAGCATCTCGGAGAAGGTGGCACCGGCGGGGCCCTTGGTGACGGGCCGGCCGGAAGGGGTGCGGTCGGGGGTGCGGTCCCGCTTGAAGCCGATCGAGGTGACCGCCGGGTACTGCACCACCGGGTGGTCCGCGAGCACCTCCAGCGACACCGAGGCCTCGGCGGCCAGCGGGTGCCCGGCCGGGACGGCCAGGGCGCGCCGCTCGGTGAGCAGGACCGGGCCGAGCGCCATGCCGTCGAAGGGGTAGGAGGCGACCAGGACGTCGATCGAGCCGTCCTCCAGGCTGAAGCGGGAGTTGGAAAGGTGCGCCTCCCGCACGTCCACCCGGCAGTCCGGGTGCCGCTCGCCGAACAGCGCGACCGCCCTGAGCAGCACCGGGGCCGTCCACTCCCCGAGGAACGCGACCCGGAGCTCGCCGGTCACCCCCCGGCCGGCGTCCACCGCCCGGCGCAGCGCCTGCTCCATCGCGGCCACCACCGGGGCGAGGTCCTCGGCCAGCTGGCGCCCGACCGGGGTGAGCCGTACGAACCGGCTGGTGCGGTCGAACAGCGGTGCGCCGACCCGGCGCTCCAGCTTCCTGACGACCTGGCTCACCCGGCCGGTGGTGAGGCCCAGCCGCTCGGCGGTCCGGCCGAAGTGCAGCTCCTCGGCGAGCGCGAGGAAGACCTCTGTCTCCAGCCGCTCCAGCATGCCGCCCCCGTCCCTGCCGCCGCGCACCCGGCATCGTTTAATCCAGCTCAACGATCGTACGGGGATCCGGCATTGATGATCGCTTCCGTCCGGAGGATCGTGGAACCCGTCCAAGCGGAACCCACATCCCCGGAGCCGATCACCATGCGCGTCGTCGCCCTCGACCACCTGGTCCTCAACGTGGCCGACATCGAGCGGTCCCTGGCCTTCTACACCGGCCTCCTCGGCCTGGAACCGGTCCGGGTCGACGAGTGGCGGGCCGGCAAGGTCTCCTTCCCCTCCGTCCGGGTCAACTCCGCGACGATCATCGACCTGTTCGACCGCCCCCGGCACGAGTCCAACGTCGACCACATCTGCCTCACCGTGGAGCCCCTCGACTGGCAGGAGGTCGTCGACTCGGGCGTCTTCACCGTCCTCGACGGCCCCGGCCCCCGCTACGGCGCCCGCGGCACCGGCACCTCCCTCTACGTCCAGGATCCGGACGGCAACACCGTCGAACTCCGCTGGTACTCCCAGGACGCCGGCGAGCGCACGGATTGATCACCGGCCGGGCACAGGGTGACCGCCACGAGCCGAACGGCTCGACGAAGGTTCACCGGCGCGCCCGGCGTCCGGCCTGCCGGTCCAGCCGTTGGCGCGCCCCCCTGGCCGCGGTGAGTTGGCGCACCAGCTGGTGGAGCGAGATGACGCCGGTGAGCGGTGGCAGCCCGGAGACGACGACGGCGGGCAGCGTCCAGGGGACGTCGGCGACGCACAATCCGGCCGCGAGAGCGGAGAAGAGCACGACCACCACCCAGGAGTGGAACGGCTGGCGCCCGTGCTGGACCGAACGCAGGACCGACAGGCAACCCGCGAGCCACGGTCCGTAGACGACCACCGGCCACACCCGCGACAGTCCGCGCGGCACGCACGGGAAGGCCAGTTCCTGGAGGGGCCCGTAGGAGAACACCAGGCTCAGCACGCAGGCCGTGGTCACCGTCAGCGCCGTCAGCGCGCCGAAGGCGGAGCTGACCAGGTGGGGCCAGGACGGGCGGGGAAAGGGAGGGCGCCGGCGGTGCCGGGAAGTCGACGGGCCGACCGGTCCGCCCGTCGCACGGGGGCCGGACGGTTCCACCGGCGCTCGCTGAGGCGGCACGAACGGCGTCTCGTTCTCCCAGCCGACGGCTGACGCGACGACGGGCCTGAACGCCTGGGCGTCACCGGGCGCGGCGCCGAGGCCGTAGGCGAAACCGTCGTCGTACCACTCGCCCGCAGGGCGGGCCTCCTCGCGGCCCCGGTCCACGGACGCGGCCCACCCCTCGTGGTTCGCCTCGTCGTAGCCGCGGGCCCCGTACGCGCCGAGGCGTTCGGTCATCCGGTCGTACACGGCAGCCTCCCCATGCGATCGGCCGGCTTCGGATCGCTCCCGCGGCCGGCCCGGTCCGGCGCGGAGCAGCTCGGTGGTACCGACGGCGTCACGATTCCTCCGGGAAGAGCAGGGCGCCGATCCGCGCCGCGAAGTCGCTCTCCAGCTGGCCGATCTTCCGCACGAGGTCGGCCAGCGGGCGCGAGGTGTGCGACAGGACGACCCGCTCGCCGTTGCGCGACAGGTAGCCGGTGGACACGTCGCCCACGGCGTTCCGGCGGTCGGGGACGAAGAGCCACGTCCCGAGCGGGGCGATCGGCTCCCGCACCGGAGGCGACGGGGCGTAGGGCAGGCATGGTGAAGTCACGGGTTCATCAACGAGAAGCGGCGGGCGCGGTTTTACGGCGTACGGGCGTCCTTCCATATTCGATATCGGCGATGCTCTGCAAAATTACCCAGAGCGAAGAGCCGGGGGGTGAATATTTTCCCGCTCCGGGGCGCGCACACGAAGAGACGACACGAAGCGCCGGAGCACGGGTAATCCTATACTCAACACCGGCGCCGCTCGCCAAAATTCCCCAAGTAAAACAATTACAAGAGAAACGTTTCTGCTTTTCGCGCGATGCTATGTTTCCGACTTGCTCTTGGCATATTCATCGGCTTGCGCCGGGTCGAACGGACCCTGGGAGGCTTCTTGCTGTCCTGGAAGGAATACCTGGAAGCGGTAAGGTTGCATCGCCAAGGATGGTCGATAATCAGGATCTCCCGGCACCTCGGGCGTGATCGAAAAACCGTGAGGTCCTACCTCCGGGGAGAGCGGCTCCCCGGCACCAGAATTCCGCCTCGGGACGGATTCCTCCAGTTCCTGCCGTACTGCCGCCAGCGTCTCGCGGAGGACCCGCACCTGGCCGCCACCGTCCTCTTCGAGGAGATCGTCGACCTCGGCTACGAGGGTGGTTATTCGACCTTCACCGGGGCCCTGCGCAGACACCAGGCCCGGCCGCGCTGCCGCCAATGCCAGGACCTGGCCGCGGCCGCGAGCGGGCGGCCCGCTCCCGGACCGGGCGAAGGAGCCGTCGATTTCGACTGGCTGCGACTCCCCGAGCCGCCGCCGTCCTGGGGCTACGGCCACCGGGCGGGACTGCTGGTGGGCTCGCTCACCGGCCCCGGCGCGGGCGCAGGCCGCGGCCTCGGCCGCTGGGCGGTGGCGCTGGCGGAGGACCAGGAGCTGCCCCACCTCGTCGAAGCCGTCGACATCGTGCTGAGACGACTCGGTGGCACCGCCGGATGCTGGCGGTTCGGCCGGACGCCGACCGTGTGGTGCCCGCGGACCGACCGGATGACACCGGAGTTCCGGCAGGTGGCCGAGCACTACGGCGTGCGCGTCGAGTGCCGGCTGCCGGCCGACCAGCGCTCATACACCCGCCGGACCCTGGACGAGGCCGTCCGCTCGTGGTGGCGCGAGCTGCCGGAGGACACCGGCCTCCGGGACGCCTGGGACGGTCTGAGCCGGTGCGCCGCACGCCTGGACGCCCGGCGGGGGAGCACCGGCACCGCAGCTCTTCGGGAGCTGCCCGCCCCCTACCCGGTTCGGGTCCGCGCCCGCCGTACCGTCACCGCCCAGGGGCTGGTGCCCTTCCGAGGCAACTTCTACGCCCTGCCGGAGCACCTGGTCGACGCACCGGTGGAAGTCCGCCGACGCCTCGACCAGTCCCACCTGTCCATCGCCACCCCCGCCGGCGCCGTGATCGCCCGCTGCCCGCTCGCTCCGGCGGAGGCCGGGCTGACGGTCGTCGAGCACAGCAGTGCGATCACCGTGCTGGAGCGCCACCCGGCACCGGTGCCCGCCGACGCCCCGCTCTGCCAGCGGAACACGCCGCGTCCGCCGTCCCCGCAGGCCCTGGCCGAAGCCGACGCGCTACGCGCCCGGTTCGCCCTCCAGCGCACCCGTCGGACCGACGGGGAGGGCAAGGCCGCGGCACCCCGGGTGCCCGCCCCGCGGGAGCGTCCGACCGGCGGCGCCGGGAGCTGAGCAGTCCCCGCACGAGTCCGACCGGCCGCCGCACAGCGGGCGACCGGCCGCCGGCGGCCGGTCCGGTGAGCGGCCCTCCGACGAGGGCGCCACCGGAACAGACGAGGGCGCCACCGGAACACGCGGGCGGCCGTGCCGGGAACCACCCACCCGGCAACGGCCGCTCGCCGCGGAGCTTCCGGGAGCCCTCCGTCGAGCAGAGGATCGAGGGAGGCACGGCTGCGGCCGGGGAGCCGGGACCGGCTCCCCGGCCACGGCGTCCACGGGGTCAGTCGGCCAGCGGGAGGTAGACCCGGCTGCCCTGGGCCTTGAACTCCTCGGACATGGCCTGCATGCCGGCCTCGGCGTCGGCGTCGAACTCGCTGGTGACGGCCGTGGAGCCGTCGCCGTGCTCGTCCCGGATCTTCTGGGAGATCTTCATCGAGCAGAACTTCGGGCCGCACATCGAGCAGAAGTGGGCCGTCTTGGCGGGTTCGGCGGGGAGGGTCTCGTCGTGGAAGTCGCGGGCGGTCTCCGGGTCGAGGGCCAGGTTGAACTGGTCCTCCCAGCGGAACTCGAAGCGGGCGTCGGAGAGGGCGTCGTCCCAGGCCTGGGCGCCGGGGTGGCCCTTGGCGAGGTCGGCGGCGTGGGCGGCGATCTTGTAGGTGATCACGCCGGTCTTGACGTCGTCCCGGTTGGGCAGGCCCAGGTGCTCCTTGGGCGTGACGTAGCAGAGCATCGCGGTGCCCCACCAGGCGATCATCGCGGCGCCGATGCCCGAGGTGATGTGGTCGTAGCCGGGGGCGACGTCGGTGGTGAGGGGGCCGAGGGTGTAGAACGGCGCCTCGTCGCAGATCTCCTTCTGGAGATCCATGTTCTCCTTGATCTTGTGCATCGGGACGTGGCCCGGGCCCTCGATCATCACCTGGACGTCGCGCTCGCGGGCGATCCGGCCCAGCTCGCCGAGGGTCTGCAGTTCGGCGAACTGCGCCTCGTCGTTGGCGTCGGCGATGGAGCCGGGGCGCAGGCCGTCACCGAGCGAGAAGGTGACGTCGTAGGAGGCCAGGATGTCGCAGAGTTCCTCGAAGTTGGTGTAGAGGAAGTTCTCCTGGTGGTGCGCCAGGCACCACGCGGCCATGATGGAGCCGCCGCGCGAGACGATGCCGGTCTTGCGCCGCGCGGTGAGCGGGACGTACCGCAGCAGCACGCCCGCGTGGACGGTCATGTAGTCGACGCCCTGCTCGCACTGCTCGATGATGGTGTCCCGGTAGACCTCCCAGCTCAGCTCCTCGGCCTTGCCGTCGACCTTCTCCAGGGCCTGGTAGAGCGGCACGGTGCCGATCGGCACGGGGGAGTTGCGCAGGATCCACTCGCGGGTGGTGTGGATGTTGCGGCCGGTGGAGAGGTCCATGACGGTGTCGGCGCCCCAGCGGGTGGCCCAGGTCATCTTCTCCACCTCCTCCTCGATCGAGGAGGTGACGGCGGAGTTGCCGATGTTGGCGTTGATCTTCACCAGGAAGTTGGTGCCGATGATGGCCGGTTCCACCTCGGGGTGGTTCACGTTGACCGGGATGACGGCCCGGCCGCGGGCCACCTCCGCGCGCACGAACTCCGGCTCCAGGCCCTCGCGCAGCGCCACGAACTCCATCTCCGGCGTCACCACGCCCCGCTTGGCGTAGGCGAGTTGGGTGACGGCGGCGCCACCGCGGCCGCGCAGCGGGCGGCGCGGCCGGCCGGGGAAGACGGCGTCCAGGTTGCGCAGGTTGCCCCCGCGCGGCGAGGTGTGCTTGATCCCGTCGTCCTCGGGGCGCGCCTCGCGGCCGTCGTACTCCTCGACGTCGCCGCGCTGGCGGATCCAGGCGTCGCGCAGGGCGGGCAGGCCGCGCCGCACGTCGGGCTCGTAGGCGGGGTCGGTGTACGGGCCGGAGGTGTCGTACAGCGGGACGGTCCGGCCGTTGGTGAGCTGCACCTCGCGGTAGGGCACCCGCAGGTCCGGGCGGGACCCGTCGCGGTAGGCCTTGCGCCAGGCCGGGGTGGGGTAGCCGGTGCGCTCGCTGCTGGGGGCGCTCTGGGCAGACTGCGGCTGTGCTTCGAACGTGGTCATCTGACCTCTACTCCCTACGCCGGCATTACCCGGTCAGGTTCCTGCGGTCGACGCAGCCGTCGGTCCGTCCGTCGACGTCCCGGTCAGCGCCCTCTCAGCCCGGTGCTCCGAGCTCCCGCGTCGCAGGCGGTGTTGCCTGCACATGACGCCCAACACCGTAGCGAGCCGATCGCCGCAGGTCCAGACGGTCCCCGAACGGAACCGGCCAAGGAACCGGCCGAGGAACCGGCAGGGCACCGGCCGAGGAGCCGTCCGCGCGAAGCCGTCGGAGAGGCGGCGCAAAGGCCGAGGCCCGGCCCCCGCGGACGGGGTACCGGGCCTCCGGAGGTGCTCCGCGCGGCGCGCGGAGCGGGGTCAGCTCTTGGCGGCCTTCTTCACCAGGATCACCACGGCGGCCGCGATGCCGACGACCACCAGCAGCTTGATCACGATGCTCAGCAGGGCGCCGACCACGCCGAACACGAAGGCGATGACGTTCCAGGCCAGCACCAGGACCAGCACCGGGATGACGATGTTGCGCACCCAGGAGGGCAGCGACTTCCAGAGCTCAGCCATGTCGGTTCCTCTTCTCCCCTCGGGCCGGCTGCCGTCCGGTGCCGTATCCCGCTTGCTTTCGATGCTTCGATCGTACGGGGGCGCGAGCGGCGGAACGAGGGCCAACGGCCCGGAGAGAACCCCGAGATCACCCTTATCCGACCCCCCGGGACGACCCCCGAGAATCGGCGGGGCGCACGTCAGACCGGCCAGCGCTCCCCGCGCCAGGCGGCGTCCCAGAACATCCACTCGTAGCGCGAGGTGGTCCTGAAGTGTTCGACCACCCGGCGCCGTTCGGCCGCCGACAGCTCCTCGCCGAGCCGGTCGGTGAGCGCCAGCACCCGGCGCACCACGGACTGGAAGGCCTCGTCGCCGTAGGTGGCGATCCACCTGGCGTACAGCGGGTCGGGGGAGCCCTGCGCGAGCAGCGCCTCGCCGACCCGGGCGTAGATCCAGTAGCAGGGCAGCACCGCTCCGAGCGCCTCGGCGAAGGAGCCGCCGTAGACGGTGGCCAGCAGGTAGCTGGTGTAGGCCCGGGTGGTCGGCAGTACCGGTTCGGCGGCGGCCTCCTCGGCGGTGCCGCCGAAGGCGGTGAGGAACTCGGCGTGCATGCCCTGCTCGGCGGCCAGCGCGCCGACCGCGTCGTCGGCGAAGGCCCGGACGTCCTCCTCGCCAGGTGCCTTGGCGGCGCAGACGGCGAGCGCCCGGGCGTAGTCGCGCAGGTAGTGGGAGTCCTGGACGACGAAGTGGCGGAAGGCCTCGCGCGGCAGGGTGCCGTCGGTGAGGCCGCCGATGAAGGGGTGGGCGAGGATCTCGGCGTAGATCGGCTCGATCGACGCCCAGAGCTCGTCGGTGAGACTACGGGTCATACGGGCGACCCTAAGCGCTCAGTCCTCCGGCGGGGAGAACACGACCAGCACCCGCAGCTCCTCGGTGACGTGGTGGAACCGGTGCGGGGTGCCGGCCGGGACGTACACCACGCTGCCGCGACCGACGGTCGTCGTCTCGGCGCCGACGGTCAGCTCGGCGCGGCCGCTGATGACCTGGTAGATCTCGTCCTGGTCGTGCGCGGTCTGGGTGTCGGCGTCGCCGGGGGAGAGCGCGTACAGCCCGGCGGACATCCGCGGTTCGCGCAGGAACCGCAGGTAGGCACCGTCGTTGGCCGCCCGCTCCGCGTCCAGTTCGTCCAGCCGGAACACCTTCACCGCTGCCGTCCTCCTCCGTCCGTCCGTCGCTCCGTCGCGTCCACCACGCGGACCAGGGGCATTCAACACCAACTCGCCCGATGGGAGCTTCCCCCGGGGCGGGGTGCCTGTCAGGCTTGGGCGGCATGAAGGGTTTCGTCATCAAGACACTGATCAACGCGGCGGCCATCTGGGTCGCCGCCTGGATCGTCAGCGGCATCCAACTCGCCCAGGGCAACGCCGACTGGCAGCACAAGGCGCTCACGGTGCTCGGCGTGGCCGTGGTCTTCGGCCTCATCAACTGGCTGATCAAGCCGGTGGTGAAGCTGTTCTCGTTCCCGCTGTTCATCCTCACGCTGGGCCTGATCACCTTCGTGATCAACGCCCTGATGCTGCTGCTCACATCGTGGGCATCCAGCAGGCTGGAGCTGGACTTCCACGTGCTCAACTTCAGCGCGGCGCTTGTGGGTTCGCTGATCATAAGCGTCGTTGCCTGGGGCCTGCACCTGGCTCTGGACGACGACTGACCCGGTCGTGCGTCCCGTCGCGCACGACGACGCGGAAGGGGCCCGTGCCCGGGTGGTCCACCGGGTACCGGCCCCTTCGCCGTTCCCGGCCGATCAACCCGCGTCGCACCCCCTGAGGATGGCCGCGAGCTGGGCGTCGAGCTCCCGCCCGGCGAGCTCCTGCCCCATCGGCACCAGCCGGTCGGTGCGCGCCAGGAAGGCGATCAGCGGCGCCGCCGGGGCGTGCAGCACGGCGTCCCCGTTGGGGGTGTGCAACGCGATGCTGACCTCCGGGGGCTCCCCGCCGAGCGGTCGGATGTGCACGTCGCCCTCGCCGGACGGGCCGCCGAGGCCGTCCAGCAGCAGCTCGCGCGCGAACACCCAGACGACGGGGGCGTCGCCGGGCAGGTGGAAGGCGAAACGGACCGCGTACGGATCGCCGGCCTCGTACGCCAGGTCCGCCACGATGCCGAAGGACAGCTCGGGCGAGACCACGAGGTTCATCGCCAGGTGCCCCTGGACTGTGCTGTGCTGCATGGCGCCAGTACCTCTCTCCTGCCCGGCACCGGTGTGTGGACGAGGGTTCCACCACCGGCCGGGCATGCTGTCGACGGTTTCGTGCTGACGGGTCCGGAAGCCGAACGGTGGACTTCGGAGCGCCCCCGACCGGACGGGCGTTTCGACCTCCGCGCGGTGCGGGAGACTCCCGCACAACGCTCCAGCCCCGGAGGTCGCCATGGGCCCCGACAACCGAACCCCGCCACCGCGCCCGGTGGTCAAACGGACCGCGCGGGCGATCCTGCTGGAGCTGGACCCGGCCGACCCGTACGGCCCGGCCTCGATCGTGCTGATCCGGCGGGTCAGGCCCGGGGCGCCGCACCCGTACTGGATCACCCCCGGCGGCGGGGTCGAGCGGGACGACCGCACGGTGGTCGAGGCGCTGCACCGCGAGGTGGACGAGGAGCTCGGCGCCAAGATCGTGGACGTGGTGCCCGCCTTCGTCGACACGATCAGCCACACCCTCCCCCAGCCTCCGGCCGGGGGGACCCCCACCGACGACAGCACCCTGCTGCACCCGCACGGGGTCAAGGTGCAGCACTTCTTCGTCTGCCGACTGGCCTCCATGGACCTCAGCCGGCGGCACGGGCCCGAGGTGACGGACCCGAACGGCGAGTACGAGGTGGTCCGGCTGCCGTTCACCCGCGAGGGCGTGACGTCGGTGAACGTCGTCCCGCCCCGGCTGCGGGCGTACCTGGCGACCAACATCGAGGGCATCCGCGCGCTCCTCGCTCCCGATCTCGGCTGATCACCCGGCGGCCCGCTCGCCCACCAGGTCGTGCCGGATCCGCTCGGCCGGCAGGCCCATCCGCAGCAGCACCCCGACCCCGCGCCGGACCATCGCGGGCGGGCCGCTGAGCACCGCCTCCCGACCCTCCCACGGGCCGAACCGGCCCACCACCTCGGGCAGTTCGCCGGTCAGGGCGCCCTCGGCCGGGCCGGTGCCGGACAGCACGGGCCGTACCGTCAGCCAGGGCAGGCGGTCCGCCAGACCGCGCAGCGCGTCCAGCTCGTACAGCTCCGCGGCGCGGCGGGCCCCGTAGAACACCTCGACGCTGCGGCCGGGGCCGCCGTGCTCGGCCGCCTCCTCGACCAGGGCCCGGATCGGTGCGATGCCGGTGCCGCCGCCGAGACAGAGCAGGTCGGTGCCGGCGGCGTGGTCGACGGTCATCGCACCCGCCGCCGGGCCGAGCCGCAGCACGTCCCCGGGGGCGGCCCGGTGCACCAGCGCGTTGCTCACCCAGCCCGCCTGAACGGCCTTGACGTGGAAGGTCAGCAGTCCGTCCGGACGCGGCGCGGAGGCGAAGGAGTAGTGCCGCCAGACCCGCGGCCACCAGGGCGTCTCCAGGCTGCAGTACTGGCCGGCCCGGAACGGGTAGGCCTGGTCCGGGCGGACGGTGAGCACCGCGACGTCCCGGGTGCGGCGCTCGTGCCGCACCACCTCGCCCTGCCACCAGGGCGGCGAGGTGCGGGCGTCCTCCTCGGCGGCCTCGATCATGATGCCGGAGATCAGCCGGTAGGCGCGGCGCCAGGCCAGTTCGGTGTCGGCGCCCCAGCGGCTGCCCGCGTACCGGGCCAGCGCCTGCACCAGGCACTCCCCCACCGGGGCGTAGTGGCCGGTCAGGGTGCCGTAGCGGCGGTGGCCGCGGCCGAGCGCGCTCATCCGGGTGCGCAGCGCCGCCGGGTCCTCGGCGCCGCGGCCGGCGGCGAGCAGGGTGCGGAACAGCCGGTCGCGCTGGACGTCCATGGCTACGGGGAAGAGCGAGCGGACCTCGGGGTGCCGGAGGAAGAGCAGGGCGTAGAAGTGCGCGGTGGCCCGGTCGGCGACCGGCTCGACGATGGCGAGGCTGGCCCGGATCAGCTCGACGTCCCTTGCGGTGAGCGGGAGTTCGACCCCTTCGGCGCTCGAAAGGGCGACGGCGACGGGCGGGGCGACGGGCAGCGCGGCCGGAAGCTGCGGCGCGGAGGCCTGCGGCGCCCACGCGTCGCTCCGACCGTCCCCGGCGCCAGCCCAGTTGAGGCTAGGCGCGTCGGCGAAGAGGAGCTGGAAGGCGGACGCGGTACCGGTGGTCGAGGGCGGCTCCGGATGGCGGGGCACCGGGACGGCCGGTGGCTCGACGGGCCGCGGCGGAACCACCGGCGCCGGGGGCACCGGTGAGACCGCCGGCGCACCGGCCAAAGGCGCACCGGCCACCGACGCACCGGCCACCGCGGGTTCGGCCGCCGCCGGTCCGGGCTCGTGCGCCCTCGGCAGGCCCGGGACGGAGGCGGCCCCCGCCGAGCCGAGCCCGGTACGGATGAGGAGTGTTCTGCGGGTCTTCACCGCTGCGTTTCGAGTACCCAAGAGAATCGTTTCGCCTCCGGCCGGCCTGCGCCACCACCTGGCTTGTCTCTGCTGACGCCTAGGCAGCGTGGCACGCCCGAAAAGCTCATCCGACAAATCACGCGAAGCCCGGACACCCGGCCCGGAAACGCGCTACTCTCACTCGACCGGTGGTCGCCCTGAGTGCCGAGCAGCACACCCAGGGCGACCCAGCCCCGTTCGGTGCGGTGGGGTCACAGCTGCCGCAGCAGCATCCCCGGCTGCTCGACGCAGTCCGCCACGAACCGCAGGAACCCGCCGGCCGTCCCGCCGTCGCAGACCCGGTGGTCGAAGGTGAACGACAGCTGCGTCACCTCGCGAACCGCCAACTCGCCTCGGTGCACCCATGGTTTGGCCACGATCCGGCCGACCCCTAGCATCGCCGCCTCGGGGTGGTTGAGGATCGGGGTGGAGCCGTCCACACCGAACACCCCGTAGTTGTTCAACGTGAAGGTTCCGCCGGTCAGTTCGGTCGGCGTGAGCGAACCGCTGCGTGCCGCCTCGGTCAACCGGCCGAGCTCCTTGCCGAGTTGCTCGGTGCTGCGGGCGTGCGCATCCCGGACCACCGGGACGACCAGCCCGCGTTCGCCCTGTGCGGCGAAGCCCAGGTGCACCGCCGAGTGCCGGACGATGCCCGAACCGTCCTCGGTGACACTGGAGTTGAGTTCGGGGAAGCGCGCCAGTGCGACCGTGCAGATCCGGGCCAGCAGCGCCAGCACGCTCACCTTCGGGCCCGGTGTGGCGTTCAACTGGCGTCGCAGCGCCATCAGTTCGGTGGCGTCCACATCGACCCAGCAGGTCGCCGCGGGAATCTCCCGGTGGCTGCGGCCGAGCTTCTCGGCCACTGCCTTGCGCAGCCCCCGCAGCGGGACGACCTCGTCCTGCGCGACCGCCGCCGCCCCGGCGGACGCCGGAGCCACGGACGCCGGAGCGGCGACCTTGGCCGCGACCGCCCGCTCGACGTCCGCGCGCATGATCAGCCCGTCCGGCCCGCTGCCGGAGAGCGCGGTCAGGTCGACCCCCTGCTCCCGGGCCAGCCGCCGCACCAACGGTGAGATCACCGGCACCACGACCGGAGCAACCGGCGCGAACGGCTCAGCGGGAGCAGCAGGGGCAGCGGGAGCAACCGGAGCCGCCACCGCAACGGGAACAGGAGCGGGAGCGGGAGCAGCCGCTCCCACCCGACGCCGCCGCGCCCCCCTGCTCTCGGCGACCCCGTACCCGACCAACGGCCGCTCGACCTCGGCAGAAGCGGTAGCGGAAGAAGCAGCAGGGCCAACCCCCGTGTCCCCCGCCGAAGCCACCGCGACCGTCACCAACGGCGCGCCGACGGCGATCTCCTCGCCCTCCGCGCCGTACCGGGCGGTGACCACCCCGCCGTACGGGCAGGGCACCTCCACCACGGCCTTGGCCGTCTCCACCTCCACCACCGGCTGGTCGACCGCGACCACCTCGCCGACCTCGACCATCCAGCGCACCACCTCCGCCCCGGTGAGCCCCTCACCGAGGTCGGGCAGCCGGAACTCCCGTACGACGGGCATCATCCTCAGTCCTCCCACTGCAGCCGGGCGACCGCGTCCAGGATCCGGTCCACCCCGGGCAGGTGGTGGTGTTCGAGCATCGGCGGCGGGTAGGGGATGTCGAAGCCGGTGACCCGCAGCACGGGTGCCGCCAGGTGGTGGAAGCAGCGCTCGGTGACCCGGGCGGCGATCTCCGCGCCGGTGCCGCCGAATCCGCTGGCCTCGTGCACCACGACGGCCCGGCCGATCGAGCGGACCACCCGGGTGACCGTCTCGTCGTCGAAGGGCACCAGGGTGCGCAGGTCCAGCACGGCGAGGTCCCAGCCCTCGGCCCGCGCCGCCTCGGCCGCCTCCAGGCAGACCGGCAGCGAGGGGCCGTAGGTGATCAGCACCGCCGACGTGCCGGTGCGCCGCAGCACGGCCCGGCCGATCGGCTCGACCGGCGCCGCCGGATCGAACTCGGCCTTGCCCCAGTAGAGCCGCTTGGGCTCCAGGAAGACCACCGGGTCGTCGGAGGCGATCGAGGCGCGCAGCAGCCCGTACGCGTCGGCGACCGTGCCCGGGGTGACCACGTGCAGGCCGGGGGTGCTGGTGTAGTACGCCTCGGAGGCGTCGCTGTGGTGCTCGACGCCGCCGATGCCGCCGCCGTACGGGATGCGCACGGTGATCGGCAGCGGGAGCCTGCCCGCCGTGCGGTTGCGCATCTTGGCGACGTGGGAGAACAACTGCTCCAGCGCCGGGTAGGCGAAGGCGTCGAACTGCATCTCGACCACCGGGCGCAGCCCGTACATCGCCATGCCGATCGCGGTGCCGAGGATGCCGGCCTCGGCGAGCGGGGTGTCCAGGCAGCGGTCCGGGCCGAACTCGGCGGTGAGCCCGTCGGTGATCCGGAAGACGCCGCCGAGCGCGCCGACGTCCTCGCCGAGCACGTGGACCGTCGGGTCCTCCCGCAGGGAGTCCCGAAGGGCGGAGTTGAGCGCCTGCGCCATCGAGGCGGTACGGGAGGAGACTGCCGTCGACATCAGTGCTGCACCTCGGCCTCGGCGGCCAGCTCGGCGGACAACTGGGCTGCCTGCTCGCGCAGTTGGGGGGTGGGCTCGGCGTAGACATGGGCGAACAGCGCCATCGGGTCGAGCTCCGGGTCGGCGTGGAACTCGGCCCGCATCCGGGCCGCCAGCGCCTCCGCCTCGTCCGCCGCGTCCTGCACCAGGCCGTCGTCCAGCAGGTCCAGTTCGCGCAGCGCGCGGTCCATCAGCAGGATCGGGTCGTGCTCCCGCCAGGCGTCCACCTCGGGCTCGGTGCGGTAGCGGGTGGCGTCGTCGGCATTGGTGTGAGCCTCGATCCGGTAGGTCAGCGCCTCGACCAGGGTCGGGCCCCCGCCGGCCCGGGCCCGCTCGACGGCCTCGGTGAGCACGGAGTGCAGGGCGGGCGCGTCGTTGCCGTCCACCAGCCGGCCCGGCATGCCGTAGCCGACGGCCTTGTGGGCCAGGCTGGGCGCCGCGGACTGGGCGCTGAGCGGGACGGAGATCGCGTAGCCGTTGTTCTGCACCAGGAAGACCACCGGGGCCCGGAGCACGGCGGCGAAGTTCAGCGCCTCGTGGAAGTCGCCCTCGCTGGTGCCGCCGTCGCCGAGCATGGCCAGCGCGACCACCGGCTCGCCGCGCAGCCGGGCGGCGTGCGCCAGTCCGACGGCGTGCGGGGCCTGGGTGCCGAGCGGGGTGCAGAGCGGGGCGGTGCGGCTGGCACGCGGGTCGTAGCCGGTGTGGGCGTTGCCGCGAAGCAGGGTCAGCGCCTCCAGCGGGTCGACGCCCCGGGAGACCACGGCGAGGGTGTCGCGGTAGCTGGGGAACAGCCAGTCGCGCTCGCCGAGCACCAGCGCGGCGGCGACCTGGCAGGCCTCCTGCCCGGTGGAGGCCGGGTAAACGGCGAGGCGGCCCTGCTTGGTCAGGGTGGTCGCCTGCTGGTTGTAGCGCCGGCCGACGACGAGTCGCCGGTAGAGCTCGCGCAGCAGCGCCGGGTCGTGCTTCTCCAGCGCGGGGGTACCGAGCACCCGGACGGGGGAGACGTCCGGGAGGAGGGGGGCCGGATCGGTGCGCGGGGCGGTCGCTCCGGGCATCCAGCCGGGCACGCCCGTGTGGTGTCTGTGGTCGAGAACGGTCATCTCGGGGCACCTCCATGGGTGGCGGGGGCTCCCTACCGATTGTTCGGTCGTCTGTTCATCTTGACCAGAAGCGTGACAAGGTGGTGGACATTCGGCCTGAGCGGCGGTCGACTGGTGGCAGTGCGTCCAATCGGTGAGGGTGGGGGGTCATGTCGGCTGAACAGATGTCCAGACTCGACCGGGTCGACCGTTCGATCCTGCGGCTGCTGCAGCAGGACGGTCGCGCCTCCATCCGCTCGGTGGCCGAGCGGGTGCACGTGTCCCGGGCCAACGCGTACGCCCGGATATCCAGGATGGTCGAGGACGGCATCATCCGCGGCTTCACTGCCCGGGTGGACCACGAACGGGCAGGTCAGGGCGCTTCCGCGTACATCACCCTGAAGATCGTCCAGAATTCCTGGCGCACCGTGCGCGAGCAGCTGCTGGAGCTGCCCGGGGTGGCCCACATCGCCCTGGTCGGCGGGGACTTCGACGTCCTGCTGCTGGTGCACACCGCCGACAACCACGCCCTGCGGGAGCTGGTGCTCAACCGCATCCAGTCCATCCCGCAGGTACTCGGCACACGAACCATGCTGGTGTTCGAGGAGACCGACCAGGTCCCCCCGGACTGAGACGCCAGGGCGTCAGCGCGCCCGCAGCCCGTCGAAGGCCAGGTGCACCACCGCGTCCGCGACCCCGTCCGCCGCCTTCAGCCCCGGCCGGTACCACTCCACGATCGAGTTGATCATCCCGAACAGCAGCCGGGTGGCCAGCCGCGGCTCCACGTCCCCGCGCAGTGCGCCGTCCGCGACCGCCGCCCGCACCAGTTCCGCCACCTGGTGGTCGAAGTCCCGCCGCCGCTCCAGCGCCCACAGCTCGGTGGCCGTGTTGCCGCGCACCCGCAGCAGCAGCGTCACGTACGGCAGCTCGGCCAGCAGCACCTCCGCGGTGCGCCGCACCACGTGCTCCAGCCGCTCCACCGCCGGGCCCTCCACCGCGGCCGGCTCGGCCAGGATCGCGAACAGACCGTCCAGCGCCCGCCCCACGGCCAGCCGCAGCAGCTCCTCCTTGCCGCGGACGTGGTGGTAGATCGAGGACTTGGAGATCCCGGCCGCCCGGGAGAGGTCCTCCATGGAGGTGCCGTCGTAACCCCGCTCGTTGAACACGTCGACGGTCACCGCGAGCAGTGACTCGACGGTGTAGGCGGTGCGCGTGGTGTGATCGGCCATCCTCCGAGTATCCCCGGACGCCCCACGGGCCACTCGATCGGGTCCGTTGGTCCACACCTGCCGAAGGGGGCAGGCCCTAGAATCTGCGGACGATCGTCCACGTCCAGCAGGCTGGGGTCCACAGCTGATGAACGCAATACCGGCAGTCTCCTCCGACGTGCCCGAGCAGCGCAGCGAGGAGCCGGCGGACGTCCCGCACCCCTGGCAGGAGCGCGCTCGGACCCTGGCCGTCCGCTTCGGCCCGGCCGTCTGGTGCTACGCCGTGCTCAAGCTGATCGGCTTCACGGTCTTCATGAAGCTGCTCTCCTTCGCCGGCGACTACGCCAAGAAGCCGGCCCGGTTCGGCGGTGGCGCCCACCCCTGGGACGTCCTGGCCAGCTGGGACGGCTGGTGGTACCAGCAGGTCGCCCAGTTCGGCTACCACCCGGCCCTGGTCCCGATCCCGGGCGGCCAGCCCGGCTTCACCATCGAGCAGAACTCGGCCGCCTTCTTCCCGCTCTACCCGGGCCTGATGCGGCTGACCTCGGACGTCACCGGCCTCGGCCTGTACGGCGCCGGGATGCTGGTCTCGGTGCTGGCCTCGCTGTTCGCCGCCGCCGGGATCTACGCCGTGGTGGACAAGCTGTCCGGCCCCCGGGCGGGCGTGATCGCCGCCGGGATCTGGGCGATCGCCCCGGGCTCGGGCGCCGAGTGGGCGGTCTACTCGGACTCGCTGTTCGTCGCGCTGGCCGCCTGGGCGTGCTACCTCACCATGACCAGGCAGTGGGTCGCGGCCGGCGCGGTCGCCCTGGTCGCCGGGCTGAACCGGCCGACCGCGGCGGCGCTGATCGGCGCCGTCGGCCTGGCCGCTCTGGTCGAGCTGTACCGGCGGGACAGCGGGGTGCTGCGCCCGCTGGCCGCGATGCTGCTGGCCCCGCTGGGCCTGCTCGGCTACGTCGCCTGGGTGGGCTGGCGGACCGGCGAGTGGGGCGGCTACTTCCGCATCCAGCACGACGCCTGGCTGCACTACTTCGACTGGGGCCAGGGCACCTGGCAGGCGATCCGCGGGGTCCTGCTGGGCCGCAACGACTACCCCTTCGCCTTCCCGGTGCCGGACCTGCTGGCCACCCTGATCGTGTTCAGCCTGCCGGTGCTGATCGTGCTGCTGGTCCGGCTGCGCCCGCCGCTGGTGCTGACCGCCTACACGCTGGCCACGATCGTCTCGGTGCTCGGCAGCCTGGGCATCTTCGGCAACGTCTCGCGCTACCTGCTCCCGGCGTTCCCGCTGTTCGTCGCGCTCGCGGTGGGCATGCGCAAGCTCAGCTGGCCGGTGCTGGCGGCCGTGCTGGGCACCGGCGCGGTCGCCTCGGGCTGGTACGCCGGGTACGTGATCTTCGAGCTCGGCGTGCCGTAGACCGGCCCACCACCGTGGGAGCGGGGCGCGTCCGGACCGGGCGCGCCCCTTCGCGTTCCCGGGGAGTCCGCGGGAGCCCGTCGGAATCCGACCCCTGCACCCTCTTGAGCCGACCGATCGTTCGGTTACTCTGTGACGTGTCCCGTCCTCCCCCCTGAGGAGCGCACAGATGTCCGCAGCGGTCACCCACCCCCTCGTCAGCGAGCTGGTCGAGCGCCACCAGGCCACCCTGGACGCCGCGCTCTCCGCCGCCGCGAAGCGCGACTACTGGTCCGCGTACCCCGAGTTCCCGAAGGCCTACGGCGAGAGCGGCCCGGCCGACGGCAAGGCCGCCTTCGACGCCCTGCTCGGCAAGCCCTTCGCCCTCGACGGCCACCCCACCGACGGCGACCAGGTCGGCGGCGAGGCCTCCCCGTACGGCATCGAGCTGGGCATCACCTACCCGCACGCCGAGCCGGACGCGCTGATCGCCGCGCTGCGCGCCGCCCAGCCGGGATGGGCCGCCGCCTCGCCGCTGGAGCGCGCCGCCGTCTGCCTGGAGATTCTGCACCGGATCAACGCCCGCTCCCACGAGTTCGCCCAGGCGGTGATGCACACCACCGGCCAGGCCTACGGCATGGCCTTCCAGGCCGGCGGCCCGCATGCCCAGGACCGCGGGCTGGAGGCCGTCGCCTACGCGTACGCCGAGCAGACCCGGCTGCCCCGGCAGGCCGGCTGGACCAAGCCCCAGGGCAAGCGCGAGCCGCTGGTGATGACCAAGGAGTTCACCGTCGTCCCGCGCGGCCTCGCGCTGCTGATCGGCTGCAACACCTTCCCCACCTGGAACGGCTACCCCGGCCTGTTCGCCTCGCTGGCCACCGGCAACCCGGTGCTGGTCAAGCCGCACCCGCGGGCCGTGCTGCCGCTCGCGCTGACCGTCGCCGTCGCCCGCGAGGTGCTCGCCGAGGCGGGCTTCGACGCCAACCTGGTCTGCCTGGCCGCCGAGCACGAGGGCGGCACCGTCGCCGCGACCCTCGCGGTCCGCCCCGAGATCAAGATGATCGACTACACCGGCTCGACCACCTTCGGCGACTGGCTGGAGGAGCACGCCAAGCAGGCCCAGGTCTACACCGAGAAGGCCGGCGTCAACGCGGTCGTCATCGACTCCACCGACGACTACAAGGGCATGCTGGGCAACCTCGCCTTCGCGCTCTCGCTCTACAGCGGCCAGATGTGCACCACCCCGCAGAACGTGCTGATCCCGCGCGGCGGCATCAGCACCGACCAGGGCGACAAGTCCTACGACCAGGTCGTCACCGACCTCGCCGCCGCCATCGAGGGCCTGCTCTCCGACGACGCCCGCGCCGCCGCCATCCTCGGCGCCGTGGTCAACCCGGGCGTGCTGCAGCGCTCGGCCGCCGCGGCCGGCGGGGAGTACGGCGAACTCGCCCTCGCCCCGCGCGCGGTGGTCTCGCCCGACTTCCCCGGCGCGACCGTCCGCACCCCGGCGCTGGTCAAGCTCGACGCCGACAAGCCGGACGACCGCACGGTCTTCCGCAGCGAGTGCTTCGGCCCGGTGTCCTTCGCCGTCGCCGTCGAATCCACCCCCGCCGCCGTGGAGTTGCTGCGCACCACGGTCCGCGAGAAGGGCGCCATGACGGCCTCCGGCTACACCACCTCGCCCGAGGTGGAGGCCCTGCTGGTCGAGGCCGCGCTGGACTCCGGCGTCTCGCTCTCGCTCAACCTCACCGGCGGCGTCTACCCCAACCAGACCGCGGCCTTCTCCGACCTGCACGGCACCGGCGCCAACCCGGCCGCCAACTCGGCCTACTGCGACGGCGCATTCGTCGCCAACCGGTTCCGCACGGTGGAGATCCGCCGGCACAGCTGATCCGCCCCGCCCGGGGCGGCACCGCAGAGCCGCCCCGCCCGCACACCCGGTCCCCCGGTGGTCGCCGACCACCGGGGGACCGGCGGTTCACAGCTCCGCGGGCGCCAGCGATGATGGAGGCTGGGAGAACGCCGGGAACGGCGTCCAACCGCCCTCCGAACAACGGGAGCTGATACATGACCGTGAAGCCGACCACCGAAACCGACGTGATCGTCGTCGGCGCCGGACCGACCGGACTGCTGCTGGCCGGCGACCTCGCCGCCGCCGGGGTCGGCGTCACCGTCCTGGAGAAGCGCGCCACCGAGTCCAACCTCACCCGGGCCTTCGCCGTGCACGCCCGCAGCCTGGAACTGCTCGACGCCCGCGGCCTCGCCGACGAGCTCATCGCCACCGGCCGTCCGCTCGGGGGCCTGAAGATGATGAACCGGCTCGGGATCGACCTCAGCTCGCTGCCCAGCCGCTTCCCGTTCGTCCTGATCACCCCGCAGTACAACGTCGAACGGCTGCTCCAGGAACGCGCCGAGCGGGCCGGCGCGGTGATCCTGCACGGCGCCGAGGTCACCGGACTGCGCCAGGACGCCGAGGGCGTCACCCTGGAGACCGGCGACGGGCAGAGCCACCGCGCCCGCTACGCGGTCGGCACCGACGGCGTCCGCTCCGCCGTCCGCGAGCTGCTCGGCATCCCCTTCCCCGGCGAGTCCGTGGTCGACTCCGTGATGCTCGCCGACGTCCGGCTGGAGCGCGAGCCCGCCGACGCGATCGCCGTCGGCGCCAACAAGGCCGGCTTCTCCTTCGTCGTCCCGTTCGGCGACGGCTGGTACCGGGTCATCGCCTGGGACCGCAACGAGCAGCACGCAGACGGCGCCACCCCCACCCCCGAGCAGCTCACCGCGGTCGTCCGGGCCACCCAGGGCGAGGACTACGGCCTGCACGACGTGCGCTGGAGCTCCACCTTCCACAGTGACGAGCGCCAGGTGCCCAACTACCGCTCCGGCCGGGTCTTCCTGGCCGGCGACGCCGCCCACTGCCACTCCCCGGCCGGCGGCCAGGGCATGAACACCGGCCTCCAGGACGCCGCCAACCTCTCCTGGAAGCTCGCCGCAGCCCTCCGGGGCCGGGCCACCGACGCCCTGCTCGACACCTACCAGACCGAGCGGCACCCGGTCGCCAGGACGGTGCTGCGCACCTCCGGCGCGCTGATCCGGATCGCCCTCGCCGAGTCCGCCCCCACCCGCGCCCTGCGCGGGGCGCTCACCGCGATCGGCGGTCACCTCGACCTGCTCACCGAGCGCGGCGCCCGGATGGTCTCCGGGATCGAGATCTCCTACCCCGCCCCCAAGGGCGCCCACCCCCAGGTCGGCAAACGCGTCCCGGACCTGCGGCTGACCGCCCTCAGCAAGCCCGCCGAGGGCGCCCCGGCCGGCCCCGAGCGGCTCTACGAGGCGCTGCGCGCCGGGCAGTTCGTGCTGGTCAGCAACGACGAGCTGACCGCCGTCGACCCCTGGGCGGACCGCCTGGTCACCGCC
This sequence comes from Kitasatospora sp. NPDC059648, assembly GCF_042734825.1. Taxonomy (NCBI): domain Bacteria; kingdom Bacillati; phylum Actinomycetota; class Actinomycetes; order Kitasatosporales; family Streptomycetaceae; genus Kitasatospora; species Kitasatospora sp. NPDC059648. Next base: position 115,399 of record NZ_JBHWDU010000006.1, read on the forward strand.
GCCCCCGCCGACCCGCACGGCAAGCTGGCCGACACCGTCCTGCTGATCCGCCCGGACGGTTACGTCGCCTGGGCCGCCGTCGACCCCGGCCGGGGCGAACTGCGCGAGGCCCTCACCAGCTGGCTGGGCGCTCCCTCGGAGGCCTGACCACCCACCGGGCGCGGCCGGCGGATCCACTCCCGGCCGCGCCCCGCCGCGCCGACCCTTCGTTCGGTCGTCGGTTAACCCCGGGCCTTCACGTAGTGCCGCGCCGCCTTCGCCCGATTCCCGCAGACCGCCATCCGGCACCACCGCCGGCGCCCGTTCTGCGAGGCGTCGAAGAAATGCAGAATGCACGCCTCGTGTGCGCACTGCTTCACCCGGTGAGCGCCCTGACCGAGCAGTGTGAGGAAGTCGTCCGCCGCCAGCCAGGGCGCCAGCCACTCCGGCCGGTCGGCCTCGACCCGGTCCTCGGAGCCGCCCGGTCCGGCCGTCCGCCGGATCCGCCCGTGCGCCAGCACCGCGTCCAGGCCGCCCCGTGCCCGTGCGCTCAACCCGCCCTGCTCGCGGGCGTCCTGAGCGGCCAGCTCGATCGCCTCACGGGTCTTCCGGATCGCCGTCAGCCCCGCTTCGTCGGCCGTGCAGCGCTCGCTCAACCCGTTGCTGGAGAGCCAGATCCCGTACTGCTCGACGTCGGTGAGCGCGTCGTTGACGGGCGTCCCGGCCCAGCGCGTGTTGAGCAGGTCGAGCGCCAGCGGCTCGCCGATCAGCGGTCGGTGGTCCCTCGGGTCCGGCATCACGTCAGTCATCGCTCTCCCTCGGCTCGGTCCGATTCTACGACCGCTCCCCGCGCCGTAAATCGGTATGGACCGACGCCGGAATTCCGACCATTCACTGTATGGAATCCCCCGCTTTCCGCACCTCCACAGTTGACTGTTTTTTAGCAACGAATTGCCGGACCATGATCCACGGCACCGATCCGCTCTGACATGTTCTAGCCAGCGTTCCCGAACCCCTCGGAGCGCCTGGCCCCTTGCCGGCTCCCCACAGCCGGCCGGAGGAGGATCCGTTGCGCCACCGTTCCCTCGCCGTCGCCGCCGCGATAGCCGTCCTGCCGCTGACCGCCGTCTCGCTCGGCGTCTCCACCGCGCAGGCCGCCACTCCCCACGCCGCCCCGCGCGTCACCCTGCCGAACACCGTGAATCCCGCCGTCGCCCACTCGGAGAAGAAGGGTGACGTCCCGGCCGAGCAGCAGATCTCGGTGGCCGTCAGCCTGAAGCTGCGCAACTCCGCCGAGCTGGACCGCTTCCTCACCGCGGTCACCACCCCCGGCGCGCCGGAGTTCGGCAGGTACCTGACGCCGCAGCAGTTCGCCGACCGGTTCGCGCCCACCCAGCAGTCCGTCGACCAGGTCAAGGCCTACCTGACCGCCCAGGGCCTGGCCGTCGGCGACGTCAGCGCCAACCGCCAGGTGGTCAACGCCCACGGCACCGCCGCGCAGATCTCGCAGGCCTTCGGCACCCACGAGAGCTCCTACCTGGACCCGCGGTCGAGCCGCGCGTTCTTCGCCAACGACGACGCCGCCTCGATCCCCGCCGAGCTGGCCTCCGTGGTCCAGGGCGTGAGCGGCCTGGACGACCACGCGGTGCGCAAGGGCCGGATCGCCCGGCCGAACGCCGCCGCCTCCACCCCGAGCGGCATGACCCCGGCCCAGTACCAGGGCGCCTACAACCTGAACAGGACCGGCGCCGACGGCACCGGCACCACGGTCGCCCTCTGGGAGTTCGACGGCTACAAGACCTCGGACCTGACCACCTACGACTCTCAGTACGGCCTGACCGGCCCGGCCGTCTCCACGGTCTCGGTGGACGGCGCGAACTACGACTCCTCGCCCGGCCAGGGCGAGGGCGAGGTCGAGCTGGACAGCGAGATCGTCCGCGGCACGGCTCCCAAGGCCACCCAGCTGCTCTACGAGGCGCCCAACAGCGACCAGGGCGAGATCGACATGGCCAACAAGATCGTGGCCGACAACAAGGCCTCGGTCATCTCGATCTCCTGGGGCACCTGCGAGCCGGACACCACCGCCTCCTCGATGACCGCCGTCGACAACGCCTTCAAGCAGGCGGCCGCCCAGGGCATCTCGGTCTTCTCCGCCTCCGGCGACGACGGCTCGCGCGACTGCACCCGCTCCGCCAGCGGCTCGGGCGTCACCTCGGTCGACTTCCCGGCCTCCAGCCCGCACCAGACCGGTGTCGGCGGCACCAACCTGAAGGTCAGCGGCTCCGGCACGTACTCCTCGGAGAGCGCCTGGAGCACCGCCGGCGGCGGCGTCTCCACCGTGTTCGCCAAGCCGAGCTGGCAGACCGGCACCGGCATCAACGGCACCATGCGCACCGTTCCGGACGTCGCCTCCAACGCCGACCCGCAGAGCGGCTTCGCGATCTACAGCGGCGGCGCCTGGGCCGTCTACGGCGGCACCAGCGCGGCCGCGCCGCTGTGGGCCGGCTACGCCGCCCAGTTCAACCAGAAGGCCAAGGCCGCCGGGCAGCCCGTCCTCGGCGAGGCGAGCCCGCGGCTGTACGCGGTCGCGAACAGCAGCAGCTACGGCAGCGTCTTCCACGACGTGACCACCGGCGCCAACCAGGACTTCTCCACCAAGACCGGCTACGACCAGGTCACCGGCTGGGGCAGCCCGGTCGCCGACGCCCTGACCACCGCCCTGCTCGGCGGCAGCAGCGGTGGCGGCACCACCCCGCCGCCCACCGGCGGCTGCACCGCCGCCCAGCTGATCGGCAACGGCGGCTTCGAGACCGGCACCGCCGCCCCGTGGACCACCTCCTCGGGCGTCGTCGACAACAGCTCCTCGGAGCCGGCCCACTCGGGCGGCTGGAAGGCCTGGCTGGACGGCTACGGCTCCGCCCACACCGACACCCTGTCGCAGACCGTCTCGGTCCCGGCCGGCTGCGCCTCCGCCACCCTCGGCTTCGCGCTGCACATCGACACCGCGGAGACCGGCAGCACCGCGTACGACAAGCTGACCCTCAAGGCCGGCAGCACCACGCTGAAGACCTGGTCCAACGCGGACGCGGCCGCCGGCTACGTGCAGCAGACCCTGGACCTGACCTCCTTCGCCGGCCAGACCGTGACCCTCACGTTCACCGGCGCCGAGGACGGCTCCAACCAGACCAGCTTCGTGATCGACGACGTCGCCCTGAACGTCAAGTGATCACCGGCCGGTAGCACCATCCAGGCCCCCGCCGGGGCGGCGCCGACAGGGCCCGCCCCGGCGGTGTCCGATTCCGCCCCCGGCTCCCCACCTCCCGGGGTCCGCGTTCCGGCCGTGTTTCCGGACTGTTTCAAGATCGCTAACCCTCCGGTCCACCTGCCGTGACCACTGTCATACGCACGACTGATGACGTAGCCTCTCGACCGTGCATAGGGTTCCCCAAAGCTCGGTGAAGCCGCTGACGGCGCACCCCGGCGTCGGCCCGGTGCCACCGAACTCACCTGGTGGGGAGGGTCACCGCATGGCCGCACAGCAGCCTCAGGACGCCGCGCGGCTGCGGCTGGTCGGATCGCGTACGGAGCGACCCGATCCGCCCGCGCCCGCGCCGCCCCCCAACCCGGCCCCCGCGCCGTCCGCCGGTCGCCCCGCACCGGCCGGCGGCTTCGCGGAGGCCCTGCACCTGGCCATCGAGGCCAGCGGCCTCAGCCTGGACCGGATCCGCGCCGCGCTCGCCAAGCGGGGCGTCAGGGTCAGTGTCACGACACTGAGTTACTGGCGCCGCGGCCGCAGCCAGCCCGAGCGGGCCAGCTCGCTGCGCGCCGTCCACCTGCTGGAGGAACTGCTCGGCCTGCCGCACAGCGCGCTCTCCTCGCTGCTCGGCCCGCCGCGCCCGCGCGGCCGCTGGGCCGCCGCCGCCAACACCCTCCACCTCGGGCTGGAGGACGTCTGGCCGGGCGAGCAGGAGATCGCCGCGATCTTCGCCGAGCTGGACGCCCCGCCGGCCGGCGAGCTGGAGCGCCTCAGCATCCACGACTCGTACTACGTGGACGCCGAGCGGCGCGGCAACCTGCTGCGGATGCGCCAGGTGGTGCGTGCCACGGTCGGCGGCGTCGGCCGCTGCATGGTCGTCCACAAGGCCGACGAGGAGGCCACCGGCTGCCCCGAGATCACCTCGGTCCGGCACGGCCGGCTGGGCAGGGTCCGCCGCCGCCCGGACGCGGGGCTGACCGTCGCCGAGCTGATGCTGGACCGTCCGCTCGGGCTCGGCGACAGCACGGTCTTCGAGTACGAGGTGGAGATCCCGCCCGGCGGCCCGACCATGGAGTACAGCCGCCGCTTCGCCACCCCGGTGCGCGAGTACGTGCTCCAGGTCCACTTCGACCCGGCGGCCGTCCCGGCGCACTGCGAGCGCTACGACCGCGAGCCGGGCGCCGACGTCGACCACCGCCGGGAACAGCTGTGGATCGGCGCCTCGGCGAGCGCCCACGTCCTGGCCCCGGACCAGCAGCCGGGCCACATCGGCATCCGCTGGGAGTGGGCCTAACCGCACACCGCCCCGAGCCCCGCCGGACCATCGGTCCGGCGGGGCTCTCGCGCTCCCGAACCTAACCCCTTCAAGGCCTCATACCGGTTGACGCTCCATCACCTAACCTCTAATCTCATCACTATCGGTTAGGCAGCAGCCTCGCCGGAAGCCCCAGCCCCGGGAGTGACCAGGCATGTCCAGCACCACCCTGCTCCGCACCCTGCAGACCGGCCACGTGGGCCTGAACGTCACCGACCTGAACCGCTCGATCGACTTCTACCGCGCCGTCCTCGGCCTCCAGCTCGCCCACGAGGGCACCGACCCCGAGCGCCGCTACGCCATGCTCGGCCGGGACGGCCGCCTGGTGATCACGCTCTGGCAGCAGAGCACCGGCGCCTTCTCCACCGGGACCCCGGGCCTGCACCACCTCTCCTTCGAGGTGGAGAGCCTCGACGAGGTCCGCGCCACCGAGAACCTGCTGCGCGAGCTGGGCGCCGAGTTCGCCTACGACGGCGTCGTCCCGCACGGCGAGGGCTCCGCCTCCGGCGGCATCTTCTTCAGCGACCCGGACGGCATCCGGCTTGAGGTCTACACCCGCACCGGCATCGACGAGACCCGCGCCGAAGCCCCCACCACCGGCGCCCCGACCTGCGGCTTCTTCTAAACGGAGGACACCGTGACGACCATCGGCACGCCCTACCACTCCGGCGAGCGGACCGCCCAGGCCCGCGCCGGGGTGACCGACCGGGCCGACCACGCCGGCCGGTCGATCCGCAGCACCGTCCCGGCGGTGGCCGCCCGCTTCCTGACCGAGCGGCGGATGCTGGTGGTCGGTGCCGCCGACCGGGACGGCCGGGTATGGGCCACCCAGCTGTCCGGCCCGGCCGGCTTCCTCCAGGCCGCGGACGAGCACACCATGACGGTCGCCGCCCGCCCGGCCGGGGCCGACCCGCTGGCCGAGGCCCTGGCCCGTCCGGCGCAGATCGGCACCATCGCCCTGGACCCGGCCGGCCGCCGCCGGATGCGGCTCAACGGCCGCTCGGCACCGGACGGCCGGGGCGGTCTGACCGTCCACGCCGAGGAGGTGGTCTCCAACTGCCCGAAGTACATCCAGCGCCGCACCCCGCTGGACCGCCCGGGCGCCGGCTCGCCCCGCACCGTCGCCGAGGGCCCGGTCCTTTCCACGGCGCAGCGGCTCGCCGTGAACACCTCGGACACCTTCTTCATCGCGACGGCCGGCCCGGACGGCCGGGTCGACGCCTCGCACCGCGGTGGCTTCCCCGGCTTCCTGGAGGCCGTCGCGCCCGACACGGTGCGCTGGCCCGAGTACCGCGGCAACGCGATGTTCATGACCCTCGGGAACCTCGAACTGGACCCCAGGGCCGGCCTGCTGCTGCCCGGCTGGGAGACCGGCGGCGCCCTGCTGATCACCGGCGAGGCCCGCACCGACTGGTCCGAGGAGGGCCGCCGGGCCGCCCCGGGCGCCGAGCGGATGGTCGAACTGACCGTCACCGGCGTCCGCGAACTCGCCGACGCCACGCCACTGACCTGGACCGACCCCGAGTACTCGCCGGCCAACCCGCACTGACCGCGCCTCAGCGCCTACCCGACATCCAGTGGAAGAGCCCCATCGCCACACTCGTCGCCAGGTTGAAACTGGACACGCCCGGCTGCATCGGCACCGCGACCAAGTGGTCCGCCCGCGCCTTCAGCTCCGCCGACACCCCGTGCCGCTCCGTCCCGAAGGCCAGCAGCGCGTCGTCCGGGAACGGCAGGTCCCGGATGTCCGTCCCCTCCGGATCCAGCACGTACAGCGGCCCGGCCGGCAGCTCCGCCAACCCCACCCGCTCCACGGCCGTGGCGAAGTGCAGTCCCGCGCTCCCCCTCAGCACCGTCGGATGCCACGGATCCAGATCCCCCGTGGTCACCACCCCGGTGGCCCCGAACCCGGCCGCCAACCGGATCACCGCCCCGACGTTCCCCAGGTTCCGCGGATTCTCCAGCACCACCACCGGGGCCCGCCGGGGCCGCCGCCCCAACACCTCCCGATTCGTCTCCACCGACGGCCGCACCGCCAACGCGATCACTCCCGTCGGATGCAGCCGGGGCGCCAACCCCCGCAACCGCTCCTCCGACACCTCCACCGCCAGACCCTCCAGCACCGGAACCACATCCGGCGCCAACTCCCCCGCCAACGCCAGCAGCGCCCCCCGATCCCCCGTCAGGACCCGCCGGACCCGACCCCCGAACCGCAGCGCGTGCTTCAGCGGATGAAACCCGTCCAGCAGCACCACCCCGGGCTCCTGCTCGACAACCCGCCACTCCCGCACCACCTCGTCATCCATCCCCCCACTCTCCCACCCGAGCCCCCACCCCCCTCACGGCCCGCCACCCCCCTCCCCCCACGCACCCACCACCCGCCTCCCCCTCCCCCCTACCGCTCAGCACTCCCCCGCAACGCCCGCTCCAGATCCCGCAGGGCCACCCCGATCAACCGACTCCCCGCCCGCACCACATCCCCCTGCACCCCCACCAGCGCCCCCGCCTCCAACCGCTCCTGAGCGGCCCGCACCGCCCCGAACTCCACCGTCCCCCCCGTCAACAGGGCCCCCGCCGCCAACGCCGTGGCCAGCCGCAGCTCCTCCGCGTACTCCGCCGCCCCCGGCACGGGCTCCGCGTCCGCACCCGGCAGGTGCGCCTCCAGCAGCAGCGCCGCCCGCCCGAGGTGCCCGACCGCCGCCCGGGCCCGGTCGAGCTGGCGCCGGCTGACCCCGGTCAGCCCCGACTCGTGCCGCCCCGGCTCGGCATCGGCCCGTTCCATGGCCTGGATGAGCTCGGACCGCGCCTCCCGCGAGTCCAGCAGCGCCGACCGTACGGCCCTCCCCCGCGGGGTCGCCGGCTGCTCGTAGCAGGCGACGACCGCCGCCGCGTACCGCCCGGCCGCCGCCAGCCACTCGGCGAGCCGCTCCCCGAGCCGGGCCGTCTGCCAGGTGGGGAACAGCGCGTACGTGAGCAGCGCCAGCGACCCGCCGAGCAGCGTCATCCCCACCCGCTCGAAGGCCGTCTCCAGCGGGTTCCCCTCCTGCAGCCCGAGCAGGAACACCACGTACGTCGAGATCCCGACGGTCGTCAGCGCGTACCCGGTCCGGAACGCGAGGTATGCCCCGCCGATGCACAGCACCGCCAGCGCGGCCAGCACCCACTCCCCGGGGTGGGCCAACTGCACCACGAGCGTCGAGACGGCGACCCCGACGACCGTCCCGACGAGCCGGGCGACGCCCCTGCTGTAGGTCTGGGCGAAGTCCGGCCGCATCACCATCGCGGCGGTCATCGGCGCCCAGTACCCGTGGTGGAACCCGAACGGCCGGGCCAGCAGGTAGGCGACCGTGACCACCCCGGCGAGCCGGACGGCGTGCTGGAAGATCGCCGAGCGCGGCCGCAGCTGCCGCCGTACGGTCCGCAGCGCGACCGGCAGCATCCGGAGGATCGACGGCTTGTGCAGCGCCCCGCCGGCCCCGACCACGGGCGTGGTGATGGTGTCCGCGTCCCCGCGTTCCAGTGCGTCCGCCGCCTTGCGCAGCAGCCCGCCGAGCCGCCGGGCGGAGCGCCGGGCGGCTCCCTGCAGCTGCGGCCCCTCGTCCGTACCGGCGACGGTGAGCAGGGGAGCGGAGCGGGGGAGCCGGACGGGGTCGCCGGCGCGGATCGCCCGGGCGAGGGCGTCCATCACCTCGGCGGCTGCCGCCAGCACCTCGCGGGCCCGGTCGCGTCCCGGTCCCTCCTCGGGGGCGCCCACCTTGGGGTCGGCGAGCGCGGCGAGGGTGGGGCGGATGCGCTCGGCGATGCCGCGCAGACCGCGCAGTTCGGGCGGCCGGTGACGGTCCTGCCAGGGGGTGACGGCTGAGGCGTGCCGGGCGGTCATGAACGGTTCCGGGTCCACGTGCGCGGTCGGGTCCTGCCGCAACCGGCGTGCGTAGTCGGCGAGTTCGGCGTAGGTGTCGGCGAGCGCGGCCCGCTGGGCGGTCCAACTCCCGATCGGCCAGAGAGTGATGACGGCGGCCTGGACGATCCCGCCGAACGCGGCGACCAGCCCGTGGCCGAGCGCGGTGGCCACACTGACCGGCAGCTGCACGACGATCAGCATCACCGAGACGGTGTTGGTGGCGACGACCCCGGCGGTCGGTCCGATCGCCCAGGCGAGTCCGGCGCCGAAGGCCCACACCGCGAGCAGCACCGGGAAGAGCCCGTACACCCCGACCGCCAGGTAACCGAGGAAGGAGCTGATGCCGAGCCCGATCCCGGCCGCGACGGCGAGACTGGCGCGGGGCCGGAAGCTGCGCTGGAAGGTGGCCGCACCGGCGATGAACGCCCCCATCGCGGCGGAGGTGGCCAGCCGGACCCCGCTGACCGCCAGGATCGGGAAGAGCACCAGCGCCACGGCGACCGCCCCGCGCAGCGCCCGCTTGGGGTCGGTGAGCGCCCGGTCCAGGGTGAGTCCGGTCCGCGTGGTGTCACGAAGGGCAGCGAACCAGGACATACCGACATCCTAGGGTGCGCGCACCAGCCGCCGCCCGAGCCGCCCGAGCCGCCCGAGCCGCTCCGCCGCCCAGAGCAGCGCGCCGGTCGGCAGGAACACCGCGTCCGCTGCGACCATCGCGAGCGAGAACACCGGCAGCCCGAGCACCACCGCGATCCCCAGGTGCTCGGCCATCATCACCGCCAGCAGTACGTTCTTGACCCGCCGGTTCATCAGCGTGAACGGGAAGGCGACCTGCAGGGCCACCGTGGCGTACGAGATCAGGAAGACCGGGAACAGCGCCGAACCGACCAGCCCGGACAGCCCCGGCCAGGGGGTGAAGTAGTCCAGGTGCAACGGGTAGTACAACGCCGTGCCGTCCTGCCAGCGCGAGCCCTGCACCTTGTACCAGCCGGCCGTGGCGTAGATCAGCACCACCTCGGCGGCGATCACCAGCATCGCACAGTTGTGCACCATGTCGGCCAGCGCGTCGAGCACCGCCCGCGGCTCACCGGCCGGCCGCAGCCGTCCGAGCAGCCACCAGAGCCCGGCCACCGCCCAGAGCCCCCAGAACAGCGGCGCCCAGCCGAAGTACGGGAACGTCGGGGCGGTCCAGGTCAGGCTGTCGCCGGAGAAGCCACCGGCCTGACAGACCGCCAGGGCCGCGCCGAGCAGCGCCCAGAGCACCACCCCGCTCCGCCCCGGGCCCGCCCTGCGGGCGTCCAGCGACCACACCTCGGCGCAGCGGGTGAAGACCAGGTAGACCGCCATCAGGTGGACGATGTTGTCCCCGCCGTCGCCGAGCAGGACGTCGCGGTTCTGCAGCGACAGCACGGTGATCAGGAACAGCACCGTGCTCGCCCTGGTCCGCCAGCCGAGCAGCACGGCCAGGGCGGCCAGCACGGCCAGGTGGTAGACCAGCTCGAACCAGAGCCGCCCGCCGAACCAGGGCAGCACGGTGAACGCCCCGTCGTCGGCCAGCAGCCGCTGGGCCAGCTCCATCGACCAGGGCGAGCGGTCGCCGTACAGCACCCGCCGGTTGGGCCACTCGCGCAGCAGGTAGGCGAGCCAGACCAGCCCGAAGCCGATCCGCACCACCGCGGCCTGGTGCCGTCCGATCGCCCGCCCGGTGAACGCCTCCATCGCCCGTCCGAAAACCGCCACCGGCCCGCGCGGCGGCACCGGAGCGGGCGGGCCTGCCGGGCCGGACGGCTGCCGCGGGAACTCCAGGAGCCCGGCCGGCTCCACCGCCGACGCCTCGTTCACCCCAGCCCCCGGTAGTCCTCGTCCCCGACCGGCCACCACGGCAGCTCCCGCACCTTGGGCGCGGGCGGCCCGGTCTCACCGCTCCAGGACGGCGGCGGCACGGTGGCCGTGGTCACCCGGAACTCGATCTCCAGGACGCGCTCGCCGCCCGTCGCCCGGCCGATCCGCTGCAGCGCGATCCGCTTGAGGTACTGCTCGGCGAGCTTGCCGCGCGAGTCGGTCGGCTTCTCGTCCCGCGGGTCGTGCGAGCCGTCGTAGAAGTCCCAGGCCCGGCGCAGCAGGTTCTGGTCGACGTGGCTGGGCGCCGGGTTGCCCCGGATCGCGGCGATGTCCTGGGCGGTCAGGCCGACCCAGTCCCCGGTCCGGGTGGCGCCGCCGTCCGCGACGGTGCGCACCCGGGCGTCCAGACTGGCGTTCTGCTGCAGCGGGTTGGGCGCGAACAGCTTCCAGTTCTGCTCGAACTCCGGGTACACCACGCCGTCGACCTCGTCCCGGTACCGCCGGGAGAGCACGTTGTCGGGCGCGACGTGCAGGAACACCGCGGCGAGGAACAGCCCGGTGCCGCTGACCAGCGCCGCGGCGGCCAGGCCGAGGACGAGCTGCGCGGGCCCGGACCACACGCGTCCGGGGGCGGCCCGGTCCGTGGTACCCGTCATGGCCTCCCCGCCCGATCGGCGCGCCGCCGGCCCGCACCGGCGCGTCGCGCGCCCATCCTGCCCTACCCGCCACCTGGCGGGCACGGTGAGGCGTCAGAGCACGAAGGCGGCCTGGCCGCTGCTGCTGACCATCGGACGGCCAGCGCCCTCCCAGGCGTACATCCCGCCGTCCACGTTCACCGCGTCGCGGCCCTGCTGCACCAGGTACTGGACGACCTGCGCGGAGCGGCCGCCGACCCGGCAGAGCACGTACAGCTTCTCGTCCGGCAGCTCGCCGATCCGGGCGATCACCTCGCCGATCGGGATGTGCAGCGCGCCGTCCACGTGGCCGGCGTCCCACTCGTCCTTCTCGCGCACGTCCAGCAGGGCGGCGTCGGCCGGCACGGAGGCGGCGTCGATGGTGGGGATCTGCGCGAACATCGTGGGGTTCTCCTGGGGTCGGTTCGGGTCGGTGCCATTGTGGCCCACCGGGCGGTCCGGAGCCCCGAGCAGCCGCTCCAGCTCGGCCTGCTGGGCGGCGGCCCTGGCGAGCAGCTCCTCGGCGAGCTGCTCCAGCAGCCGGTCCGGGTCCTGCGGGGCGAGGGCGAGCAGCTGCCCCATCGGGGTCTGTTCCAGCCGGACCTGCTCGGTGGCGGTCTCGGTGATCTTGGCGGTCAGCCAGTCCAGCCGGCGGCGCAGCCAGCCCAGCCGGTCGGGGGAGTCGACGGCGGGCGCGGCCTCCGGCGCGGTGGACCACTCGGCGGCCAGGCCCTCCAGCGCGGCGGTGTCCCCGTACGCGTAGGCCTCGTTGACCCGCACCAGGAACTCCGCCCGACGCTGCTGCTCGGCCCCGTCGGTGGTCAGGTCGGGGTGGGCGCGGCGGACCAGCTCGCGGTAGATGCGCTGGGCCTCCTTGCCCGGGCGCACCCGGGCCGGTGCGGCGGGCGGCGGCGGAGCCTCGTCCGCGCCCTCGCCGGACTTCTCCCGCACCGAGTCGAACAACGCGTCCAGGTCGGGCAGCTCCTCGACCTGCTGCCGGGCCTCGGCGGCCCGCCGCAGGTCCTCGGGGTCGCCGGTCCGGGCCGCGACGGCCTCGGCGACCAGTGCGTCCAGCTCGTCCAGCCGGGCGTAGAGCGGACCGAGCAGCTGGTGGTGGATCAGCGCGAAGTTGTCGATCTCGACCCGCAGCGTCTGCACGTCCACGTCCATGCTGAGCCAGGCGAGCTCGGCCGCGGCGACCCGCTCCTCCAGCTCCTGCTGCTCCGGGTCCGTCCAGCGGACGGGGCTCTGCGCGCTCACGGTCTCGCCTCTGTCTCGTCCGGCCGGCTGGGTCCTGCGGAGCCGCCGCGGGGGCGGCCCGGCCTGCCACCCTACCGTCGCGTTCCAAGGCCCCGTCCGGGTGACGCGGGAGTACGAACCGGCGCGCGGCCCGCGACACGCAACCGATCCTGATGAATCTCCCCGTTTCGGTGTCGAGCCCGGCCCGGTCCGTGCTTCGCTGGTATCCGCACAGCGTCCCTTCCTCCGGATAGACGGCCGCCTCCAGACGCGGCGGCAGGCGGGAGCAGACCGAATCCATGGTGGCCGAGTCCAACTCCACACCGCTTCCGGCGGGCGCCCAGACTGCGCCGGGCGACCATCCGGCCGGAGTGGCCGCCCTGGTCCGGCTCGCCCTCGTGCTGGTCGACCGGACCGGTCGGATCGCCCAGTGGAGCCGGGCCGCCGAGGAGCTCTTCGGCCACCGCGCCGAGGCCGCCACCGACCGCCCCGCCTCGGGCCTGCTGCCCGCGCTGGAGTCGCGGGTGCTCGGGCGCTGCGCCGTGCGCCGCCGCTGTGACGCCTTCGACACCCTGGCCGAGCTGACTGCCGCCGGTCGGCCCTGGGCCGGCCGGCTGACCGTGACCGACCGCGAGGAGCACCAGCGCGACGTGCTCTGGTGGGCCTACCCCCTGCCCGGCCCGTCCGGCGGACTGCTCGCCCTCGCCACCGACGCCCGGCCGCTGCGCACCGTCGGGCCGCGGCTCGCGCTCGGTGAGCGCCTGCTGCCGTTCGCCGCCGCACCCGCGGCCCGGAGCGGCTTCCACGGGTTGACCGCCGCGCTCACCCCGCCCGTCGCCGGCTTGCCCGAGCCGCTGGCCAGGATGCTGCCCGCCGCCCACCGGGCCCCGCTGCGGGAGGCGGCGGCCCTGGGCGGGCTGCCCGCGCTGCGGCTGGACGCGGCCACCGTGCTGCCGGTGCTGCCCACGGACCCGCAGGCCGGCGCCGCCCACGCGGCCGCCGGCCTGGGCCGCCGCTACCCGACGCCCCAGCAGCGCGCCGCCCGACTCGGTCCGCCCCCGCAGCCCGATCAGCCCGCGCCCGGCCGCCGTCCCTCCGGCCCACTACCCTCTCCACGCGAACCCGTCCAACGGGAACCCGTCCAACGGGAACAACGCGAACACCGCGAACACCGGGACCAACGCGAGGCCGCGCAGGCCACGCCCTCCGTCCGCCCCGCCGCCGTCCTCGGCGGACCGGTCGGCACCCCGCCCGTCCCGTCCCCCCACGGAGGAGGAGCCACCATCGAGCAGCAGGCCGACGCCGTCGAGTCGTCCGTCCCCGGCGTCCCGCCGCGCCGCGCCGACCCGGTCCCGTCCGGCACCGTCCCCGCCCCCGCCGGCGCCGAGGGGCCGCCGAGCGGCCGGCTGAGCCCGTTCCTCACCAACGGGCAGGCCGGCGAGCAGCTGGCCCTGCTGAACGAGGTCGGCGGCAAGGTCGGCACCACCCTGGACCTCGGCTTCACCGCCCACGAGCTGTGCCAGGTGCTGGTCCCCCGGGTCGCGGACTTCGCCTGTGTGGACCTCGTGGACGGCCTGATCTCGGACTCCGAACTGCCGGTCTCCCGCCCCGACGACGACACGATGCTGCGCCGGGTCGCCCTGGTCTTCAACCGGACCGACGGCGCCTGGGACCACGTGCTCGCCGAGGGCTCGCTGGTCAGCATGCCGCGCCGGACCCCGCCCGGGATGGCCCTGCAGCTCAACCAGCCGGTGCTGGTCCCGGTGGTCAGCGCGGACGTCGCGGTCGACTACGCGATCGCGCTCGGCGGTGCCCGGCTGGCCCCGGTGGTCTCCGGCCGCTCGATGCTGGTGGTCCCGCTGTCCGCCCGGGGCACCGTGCTGGGCATCCTCAAGCTGCTCCGGCTGCCGGACCGCGCCCCCTTCGACGAGAGTGACGCCGCGACCCTCAAGGAGCTGGCGGTACGGGCCGCGCTGTCGCTGGACAACGCCCGGCTGCACCGCGCCGAGGCACGCGTCGCCACCACCCTGCAGCGCTCGATGATCCCGACCCGCCCGCCGCAGATCCCCGGCGTGCAGATCGCCCACCGCTACCTGCCCGGCGATCCGAAGGCCGAGGTCGGCGGCGACTGGTTCGACGCGATCCAGCTGCCCGGCAGCCGGGTCGCGCTGGTGGTCGGCGACGTCATGGGCCACGGCATTCACTCGGCCGCCGCGATGGGCCGCTTCCGCACCGCGATGCAGACCCTCGCCGCACTCGACCTGCCGCCCGGCCAGCTGCTGCGCCACCTGGACAACCTGGCCCAGAAGCTCGGCGACGACCACCTGGCCACCTGCCTGTACGCCGTCTACGACCCGATCAACCGGACCTGCGAGCTGGCCAGCGCCGGCCACGTCCCGCCCGTCCTGGTGCACCCGGACGGCACCGGCGAGCTGCTGGAGATCCCGGCCGGCGCGCCGATCGGCGTCGGCGGGGTGCCGTTCGTCGCCAAGACCATCGACGTCTCGGACGGTTCGATGCTGGTGCTGTGCACCGACGGACTGGTCGAGGTCCGGGGCGGGGACATAGGAGCCGGCCTGGCAGCGCTGTGCGGCAACCTGATCGACCCGCAGCAGAGCCCCGAGCAGGCCTGCGACGAGGTGCTGCGTCGGCTTCACTCGGACGACCGCAAGGACGACGTCGCCCTGCTGGTGGCCCGCTTCGACGGGGTCGCCCCCTCCGAGGTGGCCACCTGGGACCTCACCGTCGACCACCGCGAGGTCCGCCGGGCCCGCTCGCTGGTCCGCGAGCAGCTGGCGGCCTGGCACCTGGAGGCGCTCAGCGACACCACCGAACTGCTGGTCAGCGAGCTGGTCACGAACGCCGTACGGGTCGCCCGGGACCGGGTGCAGCTCCAGCTGATCCGGGTGGACAAGCTGCTGGTCGAGGTCAGCGACGACAACCACAACCTGCCCTCGCTGGAACCGGCCGAGCAGCTCGGCGAGACCGGCCGCGGCCTCACCCTGGTCACCAAGCTCGCCGAACACTGGGGCACCGCCCGCAAGGCCGTGGGCAAGGTCGTCTGGTTCGAGCTGCCCCTCCCGCACGCATGACGGCCGCGTACGGGCAACGCCCCGTACGCGGCCGACAGGCCAGATGGAGCGTCCCTCAGGGGATCACGGCCCCCGCCGAACGGCGCCGGGCCTCCTTCGCGACCTCCAGGGAGGCAACCGTGGCCACCGAGGTGGCGGCGCCGACCCCGGCCAGCACCCGCGGCCAGAAGTCCCCGAAGACCTCGACCGAGACGGCGATCAGCAGCGCGGTGATCACCGCGACCACGTGCTCCAGGCCGGCCAGGTTCGGCAGCACGACGGCCTCCCCGACCATCAGCACCACCACCAGGCTGGCGGTGAACCAGGCCCTGGTCCGGAAGGCGATACAGATCGCCAGTGCCACCACCGCGGCCGACGGCCCGGTGTCCCGCACGTAGGCGACCCACTTCGGGAAGCCGAACAGGTGGCCCGGCCCGATCGCCACCCCGACCCGGGCGAACAGCGTGCCCGCCAGGGTGCACGCGTAGGCGACCACCAGGGTCATCCGCCGGCCGAGCACGACCTCGGCGATCGCGAAGACCACGAACACCTGGGCCAGCGCCCCCCAGACCGGCAGGTCCAGGGCCGGCACGTACAGCGACAGCGGGGTCCGCAGCAACGAGAGGTCGAGCGGCAGCGCGGCCCGCACCACCCCGATGTGGTTGACGAAGCGTTCGCCGCCCGGCAGGTGCTGGACGACGCTGAACAGCAGGATCAGAAACGTCGCAGCCGTGGCCAGCGGAAACGCGGCGAACTTCTTTCGCACCACCGCGCCCCGGACCGTCAGGTACAACGCTCCCCACTCGGCGACAGCGGCCTTTCCGGCTAGCGCCAGCGGCC
Source organism: Kitasatospora sp. NPDC059648 (assembly GCF_042734825.1). Lineage (NCBI taxonomy): Bacteria > Bacillati > Actinomycetota > Actinomycetes > Kitasatosporales > Streptomycetaceae > Kitasatospora > Kitasatospora sp. NPDC059648. The sequence goes on from NZ_JBHWDU010000006.1 coordinate 131,513, forward strand.
CCTTTCGCACGCCCCCCGCGTGGGTCCTGTGAATCACAACCGTTTCTCCCGAATCCCCGAAACCTGTCAGCTGCTCCAACATTAGAAGCCACTTAACAAATCCACATCGGCATGGATGGGGATCGAGGTCATCCTCAGGAGGGAGACGAATCCCCCCTCCGGACCCCCCTTACGACCGATGGCCCTAGGTCCCCCATGGCACTGGTCCTAGGTACACCCCCGGCCGTCGGCCCCCCTCCGCCCCCCGACGGAGGGCTACCCCTTCCCGTCCCGTGCCGCCACCGGTACCCGGGGCGCCACCACGGTGGTTCCCGTGTGCCGGCGGCGGAACAGGGCGGGCAGGCTCGGCGCGACGATGAAACCCTCGGCACGCGCACTGGCGATGCCGATCCGCGGAATCTCGCTGCTCTTCTCGAACAGCAGGTAGCGCGGTTCCCAGATCGGCCGGTACTTGGCGTTCGCGCGGTACAGCGATTCGATCTGCCACCAGCGCGAGAAGAACCCCAGGACGGAACGCCAAAGCCGCAGCACCGGGCCGGCGCCGAGCCGCGAACCGCGCTCGAAGACCGAGCGGAACATCGCGAAGTTCAGCGAGACCCGCTTCAGCCCCACCTCGTCGGCGCGCTGCAGCAGCTCGATCACCATGAACTCCATCAGGCCGTTCTCGGTGTCCCGGGCCCGGCGCATCAGGTCCAGCGAGAGCCCGTCCGGGCCCCACGGCACGAAGCTCAGCAGCGCCTTGAGCTCGCCCTCGCCGTCGCTGCACTCCAGCATCACGCAGCGGCCGTCGCCCGGGTCGCCGAGCCGGCCCAGCGCCATCGAGAAGCCGCGCTCGGTCGCCCCGTCGCGCCACTCGTCGGCCTTGGCCACCAGCTCGGCCATCTCCGCCTCGGAGATGTCCTCGTGACGGCGGATCCGCACCGTGTACCCGGCCCGCTTGACCCGGTTGTAGGCCTGCCGGACCACCCGCATCGCGCGGCCGTCCAGCGAGAACTCGTCCAGCTCGACGATCGCCTCGTCGCCCAGCTCCAGCGCGTCCAGCCCGTGCCGGGCGTAGATCACCCCGGCCTCCTCGGAGGCGCCCATCACGGCCGGCGCCCAGGCGTGCTCCCGGGCCTCGGACAGCCAGGCCTCGATCGCGCCCGGCCAGGCCTCCGGGTCGCCGATCGGGTCGCCCGAGGCCAGCGAGACCCCGCCGATCACCCGGTAGGTCACCGCCGCCTTGCCGCTGGGGGAGAAGATCACCGCCTTGTCCCGGCGCAGCGCGAAGTAGCCCAGCGAGTCCCGCTCGCCCTGCTTGTCCAGCAGGCCGCGCAGCTTCGCCTCGTCCTCGGGGTTGAGCAGCTCCTTGCCGCGCGGGCTGCGGAAGGCCACGTACAGGACCAGCAGGAAGAGCACCGCGCCCATCGCGTTGATCGCGGCGTTCACCCAGGTCGGGGCGGCGATCACCGAGCGCAGGTGCTCGGACGGGGTGACGGTGATCATCCGGCCGACCGAGTAGCGGAAGAGGTCCCACCAGCCGGCGCCGCTCAGCTCGTTGGTCAGCCAGACCAGCAGCGCGCCGACCGCGCCGCCGAAGAACAGCCCGCCGACGAAGGTGGCCGCCGCGGTCTTCGGGTTGGAGCGGTCGCCCTTGGAGGTGAACTCCTTGCGCCCGATCAGCAGTGCCAGTACGAACAGGCAGGTCAGGACGGTGGAGAAGTAGTTGAGCGGGTGCCTGTTGAAGTGCTCGCCGGGCAGCACCATGACCGCCAGGTACAGCAGGGCGAACACGCTGCCGAGGGCCGTGTTGAAGATCCACGCGGCCCGCTTGCGCCGCCGCATCGCGACGGCGAGGAAGACCGACAGCACCGCGGCCGCCAGGCCGGAGGTCATCAGGTACGGGGTGAAGTACTCACCCTCGTTGTGCTCGGAGACCTGGTTGCGCCACGGCACCAGCAGCACCGTGGTGACGTTCAGCAGCGCGAGCAGCCTGAGGTACCAGACGGAGGCGACGGCGGCCCTCGGGCGCCAGCGGTCGAGCAGGCCGACGGGCCGGGGCCCGGCGGACGTGGCGGACGGCTCCGACTTCACAGTGGACGACACAGCTCAATTCCAAACGATCAGATGGTGGGGCGCATCCGCAACGGCCCGGCGCCGGGCGCCCGCACGGGCCCGACGGACTGACCGACCACCCCCGTCCACCGACCGCCCGCATCGAGCGGCGGGCCGGAAAGGGCAGCCAACTCCATGGTTCCGCACCATTCCTGAGAATTACGTGAACCGGGTAGCGGATTCCCACCCCCGCCGAACGGCGGGGGTCCGCACCCGCCATGCGTTCGGCGACCCGCCCCGCCTACCCCTACCCTCAAAAGCGACCCCCGCGGACCGACCGAACCCGGCCGCCCGAACCGAGGAGGCACCATCACCACCACCCGCGTGCTGATCGTCGACGACGAGATCCTGGTCCGCTCGGGCCTCGGCCTGATCGTCGGCTCCGCGCCCGACCTGGAGGTGGTCGGCGACTGCTCCGGCGGGCAGGCCGAGGAGCACGTCCGGCGGCTGCGCCCGCACGTGGTGCTGCTCGACATCCGGATGCCCGACCTCGACGGCATCTCGGTGCTGCGCCGCCTGCGCGCCCTGCCCGACCCGCCCGCCGTGGCGATGCTCACCACGTTCGACACCGACGAGTACATCGGCACCGCGCTGCGGGCCGGCGCGGCCGGCTTCCTGCTCAAGGACACCGCCCCCGAGCAGCTGGTCCACGCGGTCCGGGTGCTCGCCGCGGGCGGCAACATCCTCTCCCCGACCGTCACCCGCACCGTGATCGGCGGCTACGTGGACGGCGGCGGTCCGGACGCCGATGCCACCGCCCTGGCCCGCACCCTGACCGGCCGGGAGCTCGACGTGCTCGCCCTGCTCGGCGAGGGCCTGTCCAACGCCGAGATCGCCGACCGGCTCTTCCTCGGCACCGGCACGGTCAAGGACCACATCAGCGCGATCCTCGGCAAGCTCGGCGCCGCCAACCGGGTGCAGGCCGCCGTGCTCGCCCACCGGGCCGGCCTCGTGCGGCCCAAGCCCGGCGACGGGGCATGACGCCCGCCGACCAGCTGCTGTCCCGACGGCTGCCGGCCTGGTGCACCGCTCCCTGGCTGACGCTGCTGGTGCCCGTCCTGTACTCCCTCCTGGACGCCGCGCTGGTGGCCCGGGACGCCACCTGGTGGCAGATGGCGCTCTCCACGCTGGCCGCCGTCGCGCTGTTCTGGCGCCGCCGCTTCCCGGTGACGGTGCTGCTGCTCACCATGCCCGGCACCTGGGTGGAGGCGATCTGGCTGGCCCCGATCACCGCCGTCTACACGGTGGCCACCGAGCGCCCCGGCGCCAGGGTGCTGTTCCCGTGCGCCGCCCTGTTCACCCTGGTCTCCTTCTTCCACTGGCCGCTGCCGAGCCCGGTCATCGACCTCAGCCGGAACACCGCCCTGGACGCCATCCAGGCCGTCATGCTGGCCGCCGGCCCGGCCGCCACCGGTCTGCTCGCCCGCACCCGGCGGGAGCTGGCCGCCCGCCTGGACGAGCTGACCCGGGGCCAGGAGCGGGAGAGCCGGCTGCTCGCCGAGCGGGTGCTGATCAGCGAGCGCGGCCGGCTGGCCCGGGAGATGCACGACGTGGTCTCGCACCAGGTCAGCCTGATCAGCATCCAGGCCGGCGCGCTCCAGGTGAGCACCGCCGACCCGGCCGCCGCGGGCGTCGCCCGCACCATCCGCGAGCTGTCCGTACGGACGCTGGACGAGCTGCGCCAGATGGTCGGGGTGCTGCGCGGCACCGCCAACGGCCCGTTCCCGGACGCCCCGCTCGCCCCCCAGCCCCGGCTTGCCGACCTGCCCCGGCTGATCGAGCAGAGCGGCCTGACCGCCGACACCGAGCTGAACCCCGGCGACCGCCCGTGGCCGGAGGCGGTCGAGCGGGCCGCCTACCGCACCGTCCAGGAGGCGCTGACCAACATCACCAAGTACGCGCCGGAGGCGGTGGTGCACGTGACGGTCCGGGCGAAGGGCCGCCGGCTGCGGGTCGGGGTCCGCAACGAGGCGCCGCCGGTCCGCCCGGCCGAGACCCTGCCGGGCGGCGGCCACGGCCTGGTCGGCCTGCGCGAACGGGCCCAGCTGCTCGGCGGCACCCTCACCGCCGGCCCGACCCCGGACGGCGGCTTCGAGGTCCGCGCCGAACTCCCCGCGACCCACTCCTGAGCCGACGCTCCCGGCGCCCCGGGAGCGGGACGACGAAAAAGCCCCGCAGATCCGAAGATCTGCGGGGCTTCACTGTGCGCGAGGGGGGAGTTGAACCCCCACGCCCTTTCGGGCACTGGAACCTGAATCCAGCGCGTCTGCCTATTCCGCCACCCGCGCATGGGTGTTGTCTTCTCTGCCGTCCGATCCTCGGAACCGCCGGTACCATGTGGCCCTTCGCGCTTCCTCGGTCCGGCTTCCCTTCCGGGCGGCCCTTCCGACGTGGAAAACAGTAGCACGACCTGGGGGGCAGCTCCGAATCCGTTCCCCGGGGAGACCAACCGCATCCCGAACGGGTGCGCGACGAACGGATGAGCGAACGGCGTGGGCGGCTCCGGCGGGCACACCTGGCGTGCGGTACCCGAAATGCGTCACCCTGTGTGTCCGAGCCCACCCCCCGGCACCACGCGGTCCGGGAACCGTACGGAAGGGCCCGGCGTGGATACGATCAGTACGGAAGTACCGCAAGTAGGCACGACCGGCTCCGCGGAGGGACGTCCCCCAGAGGACCGCTCCCCGAGGAGTCCCGGACGGCAGGCAGGCGAACGAACCCTGGAAGGGGGTGCCCCATGGGGATGCTGAAGAAGTTCGAGCAGCGGCTGGAGGGTCTCGTCAACGGCACCTTCGCCAAGGTGTTCAAGTCCGAGGTCCAACCCGTGGAGATCGCCGGCGCTCTGCAGCGCGAGTGCGACAACAACGCGAGCATCTGGAACCGCGACCGCACCGTCGTGCCGAACGACTTCATCGTCGAGCTCAGCCCGCACGACCACGAGCGGCTCAGCCCGTACTCGGGGCAGCTCGGCGCCGAGCTCGCCGGCATGGTCCGCGAGTACGCCGAGGCCCAGCGGTACAGCTTCATGGGCCCGCTCCAGGTGAACCTGGAGAAGGCCGACGACCTGGACACCGGCCTGTACCGGGTGCGCAGCCGCACCCTGGCCTCCGAGGAGCCCCAGCAGTACGCCCCGCCGCAGGCCCCGCAGCCGCAGCAGTCCGGCTACGACCGCCAGCCGGCCGCACCGGCCCCGGGCGCACCGTGGCAGCAGGGCGGCGCCGGGCAGTACAACGCGCCCCCGCCGCCGTCCGCACCTCCCGCGATGCCCCCGGGCCCGACGGCCGCCGGCAACGTCCGCAACTTCCCCGGTGCCGGCCACGGCGCCTCGGTCCGCCGCTGGATCGAGGTGAACGGCGCCCGCCACCAGATCACCGGCGCGGCCTGCGTGCTCGGCCGCTCGACCGAGGCGGACGTGCGGATCGACGACCCGGGGGTGTCCCGCAAGCACGCCGAGATCCGCCCCGGCACGCCTTCGATGGTCCTCGACCTGGGCTCCACCAACGGCATCGTGGTGGACGGACAGCACACCCAGCGCGCTACGCTCCGCGACGGCTCCCGAATCGTCGTGGGCTCCACCACCATCGTCTACCGGCAGGTCGAAGGGTAGTGTCCGAGTTGTTCGCGCGCCTCGCTCACCGACTGGCGGGACGGTCATGTCAGAACTGACCCTCACGGTCATGCGGCTGGGCTTCCTGGCCGTGCTGTGGCTGTTCGTCATCGTCGCGATCCAGGTGATCCGCAGCGACCTGTTCGGTACCAAGGTGAACCCCCGCACCTCCCGCCGCGGCGCCGCCACCGCGTCCGGCGGCGGCGCGGCCACCACCACGGCACCCGGACGTCCCGCGGCACCCGCCGCCCCCGCCGGCAACGGCGCGGGCCAGACCCAGGGCGGCGGCCGCCGCCGCGGCGCCCCGACCCAGCTCGTCGTGGTCCAGGGCTCGCTGGCCGGGACCACCGTCGCGCTGCAGGGGCAGACCATCACCCTGGGCCGCGCGCACGACTCCACCATCGTGCTGGACGACGACTACGCGTCCTCCCGGCATGCCAGGATCTATCCGGATCAGACTGGGCAGTGGACGGTCGAGGATCTAGGCTCCACCAACGGCACCTATCTGGACCGGCAGCGCCTGACCGCGCCCACCCCGCTCCAGCCGGGCATGCCGATCCGTATCGGCAGGACCGTCATCGAACTGCGGAAGTAGTAGCGCATGAGGGACAGCATCCCGTCCATGACCCAGAGGGGGGCACAGGTCGCATGACCCTGGTGCTGCGCTTCGCCGCCGGCTCCCACAAGGGACTGATCCGGGAGGGGAACGAGGACTCCGGCTACGCCGGGCCGCGGCTGCTGGCCGTGGCCGACGGCATGGGCGGCGCCGCGGCCGGCGAGGTCGCGTCCTCCGAGGTGCTCGGCTCGATCGTCCGCCTGGACGAGGACGTGCCGGGCGCCGACCTGCTGACCCTGCTGGGCGACGCCGTCCAGGGCGCCAACGACCGGCTCCGGCAGATGGTCGAGGAGGACCCGCAGCTGGAGGGCATGGGCTGCACCCTGACCGCCATGCTGTGGACCGGACAGCGGATGGGCCTGGTGCACGTCGGCGACTCCCGTGCCTACCTGCTGCGCGACGGCTCGCTGGTGCAGATCACCCAGGACCACACCTGGGTGCAGCGCCTGGTCGACGAGGGCCGGATCACGCCCGAGGAGGCCGAGACCCACCCCCAGCGCTCGCTGCTGATGCGGGCCCTGGACGGCCGCGGCCAGGTCGAGCCCGACCTGTCGATCCGCGAGGTCCGGGCCGGCGACCGCTACCTGATCTGCTCCGACGGCCTCTCCGGCCCGGTCAGCCACCAGACCCTCCAGGACACCCTCGGCAGCTACTACTCGCCCGAGCAGACCGTGCAGGAGCTGATCCAGCTCGCCCTGCGCGGCGGCGGTCCGGACAACATCACCTGCATCGTGGCGGACGTCATCGACGTCGGTGCCACGGACACCATGAGCGGCCAGTTCAACGACGTCCCGGTGGTGGTCGGCGCGGTCGCCGACACCCCGCCGTCCTCGACCGCCGCCGACCACTCGATCGCCGACACCCCGGCAGGCCGCGCCGCCGGCCTGGGCCGCGGCCCGCAGGGCGCCTTCGGCCCGGCCGAGGGCTACGAGGGCGGCTACGGCGCCGCCCAGGGCGGCTTCGGCCCCGCCGAGGGCTACGAGGGCGAGGACGGCTACGGCTACCCCGCCGAGCCGTCGGTGTACGGCACCGAGGAGTTCGACGAGGAGCAGCCCCCCAAGCGCAAGCGCCGGGGCCTGACCGTCCCGCTGGTCGTCCTGGTCACGCTCGGCCTGCTCGGCGGCGCCGGGTACTTCGGCTACCAGTGGACCCAGGACCAGTACTACATCGGCGAGGACGGCGACCACGTCGCCATCTATCAGGGCATCAACCAGAACCTGGCCGGGCTCAGCCTCTCGTCGGTGCACGAGTCGCACAGCGACGCGCCGCTGAAGTGGCTGCCGCAGGACCAGCGCTCCCAGGTGAGCAGGACCATCTCGGTCGGCAGCCTGCAGGACGCCCAGAAGACGGTGGGCGACCTCGTGGGCTGGGCCAAGCTGTGCCAGCGGGCCGCCGGTGCGGCCCCGCAGGGCACCCAGGCCGCCCAGCCGAGCCAGCCGACCCAGGCCACCAAGACCGACTTCGTGGCCGCCACGCCGGTCACCCCGGGCGAGCGGGAGAAGCGCAACCCGCCCGCGGCCGCGCCCAGCACCTCGCCGACCGCGAGCACCCCGGCCACGCCCGCTCCGACGCCGAGCGCCACCCCTCCGGCGGCCGGCGCGCCGAGCGACCAGGCCCAGCAGCCGCAACAGCCCCAGCTGAGCGACGACGAACGCACCCGGGCCGAAGCCTGCCCGAAGCCGTGACGTCCGCGATCCGACACAGGTCCGCCCGGAGCGGGGCCGCCGGCCGGCAGGGAGCGGTCACCACGTGAGCAGCTACAACCTGAGCGGCGACACCGGCCGCGCCGCCGGCGGCCGACGCCGGGCGGCGGCCGGGCGCGTCGTGCCGCGACGCCGGGGCAACACCACCATCTCGCCCCAGGGTGCCCCGAACCGGCGCAACACCGAGCTGGCCCTGCTGCTCTTCGCGGTCCTGCTGCCGATCCTGGCCTACGCCAACGTGGGCCTGGCGATGGATTCCCGGCTGCCGGCCGGCATGCTCGGCTACGGCCTCGGCATGGGGGCGCTGGCGCTGGTCGCGCACCTGCTGGTGCGCCGCTTCGCGCCGTACGCGGACCCGCTGATGCTGCCGATCGCCACCCTGCTGAACGGGCTGGGCGTGGTGATGATCTGGCGGCTGGACAAGGCCGGCCACCTGCTCAGCGGCAACTTCCCGGCGGCCCGCAACCAGCTGATGTGGTCGGCGCTCGGGATCACGCTGTTCATCGGCGTCATGGTCCTCCTGAAGGACCACCGGGTGCTCCAGCGCTACACCTACATCTCGATGGTGGTGGCGCTGGTGCTGCTCGCCGCACCGGCCTTCTTCCCGGCCCGGGCGGAGGACTTCGGCGCGAAGATCTGGATCCGGATGGGCAGCTTCTCCATCCAGCCCGGCGAGTTCGCCAAGATCATCCTGACCGTGTTCTTCGCCGGTTACCTGATGGTCAAGCGGGATGCTCTCGCGCTGGCCAGCCGCCGTTTCATGGGCCTGTACCTGCCGCGCGGCCGTGACCTCGGCCCGATCATCGTGATCTGGCTGCTCAGCCTGCTGATCCTGATCTTCGAGAACGACCTCGGCACGTCCTTCCTGTTCTTCGGCCTGTTCGTGGTGATGCTCTACGTCGCCACCGAGCGGACCAGCTGGATCCTGTTCGGCCTGCTGATGTCGGTCGGCGGGGCGGTCGCGGTGGCCACCGCCACCAGCCACGTCAAGGTCCGCATCGACGCCTGGCTCGACCCGATGGCCGCCTTCTCCCCGAACCCGCCGAAGGGCTCCACCGAGCAGATCGGCCAGTCGCTGATGGCCCTCGGCTCCGGCGGGGTGACCGGCTCCGGCCTCGGCCAGGGCCGTTCCTGGCTGATCAACTTCGCCGCCAAGAGCGACTTCATCCTGGGCTCCTTCGGCGAGGAGCTCGGGCTCACCGGCCTGATGGCGATCTTCCTGCTGTACGCCCTGCTGGTGCAGCGCGGCCTGCGCACCGCCCTGGCCGCCCGCGACCCCTTCGGCAAGCTGTTCGCCGTCGGGCTAGCCTCGGCGATGGCCCTGCAGGTGTTCGTCGTGGCCGGCGGGGTCACCGGGCTGATCCCGCTGACCGGTATGACCATGCCGTTCCTCGCGCAGGGCGGTTCGTCCGTGGTCGCCAACTGGGCGCTGGTCGCGATCCTGCTGAAGATCAGCGACAGCGCCCGCCGTCCCGGGGCCGAACCGGCCCCGGCCACCGAGGGCCAGGGAGGACCCGCCCGATGAACAAGCCGATCCGACGGGTCTCGATCTTCTGCCTCGTGCTGATCCTGGCCCTGATGGTGCGCACCAACTGGGTGCAGGGCGTCCAGGCCGACGCCTGGGCCTCCAACAAGAACAACAAGCGCCAGCTGTACGACCGCTACGCCCACCCGCGGGGCAACATCATCGTCAGCGGCCAGCCGGTGACGAACTCCGACTTCGTGAACGGGCTGCGCTACAAGTACAAGCGCTCCTGGATCAACGGTCCGATGTACGCCCCGGTCACCGGCTACTCCTCGCAGGCCTACGGCTCCAACGGGCTGGAGAACCTGGAGGACGGCGTCCTCTCCGGCACCGACGACCGGCTGTTCTTCCGCAACACCCTGGACATGCTGACCGGCGAGCAGCAGCGCGGCGGCGACGTCGTCACCACCATCAACGCCAAGGTCCAGAAGGCCGCCTTCGACGCCATGGGCGACAAGAAGGGCGCGGTGGTCGCCCTCGACCCGAAGACCGGCGCGATCCTGGCCCTGGTCTCCACCCCGTCCTACGACCCGGGCACCATCGCGGGCAACGACGACGGCGACGCCTGGAAGGCCCTCAACGCCGACCCGAACAAGCCGATGGACAACCGGGCGCTGAAGTACACCTATCCGCCCGGCTCGACGTTCAAGCTGGTCACCGCGACCGCCGCGTTCGAGAACGGCATGTTCCAGAGCATCGACGACACCACCTCGACGCCGGAGCCGTACGTCCTGCCCGGCACCCAGACCGCGCTGAAGAACGAGAGCCCGAACGAGCGCTGCGAGAACGCCACCGTGAAGTCCGGGATGGACCAGTCCTGCAACACGGTCTTCGCCAAGATCGGTGCGGACCTGGGCAAGGACAAGATGCGGGCGCAGGCCGAGAAGTTCGGCTTCAACAGCACCGTCGACACGCCGGTCCGGGCCGAGAAGAGCGTCTTCCCCAACAGCGCCAGCCTGGACGGCACCGCCCAGGACTCGATCGGCCAGCACGACACCCGCGCCACCCCGCTGCAGGTCGCCATGGTCTCCGCCGCGATCGCCAACAACGGCAGCCTGATGCAGCCCTACCTGGTCGACCAGGAGCGCTCGGCCTCGCTGACCACCATCTCCAAGCACACCGAGAAGCAGTTCTCCCAGGCGATGAGCCCGGCCACCGCGCAGAAGATGCAGGACCTGATGGTCTCGGTGGTCCAGGACGGCACCGGCAAGAACGCCCAGATCCCGGGCGTGCAGGTCGGCGGCAAGACCGGCACCGCGCAGCACGGCGAGAACAACTCCGCGCTGCCGTACGCCTGGTTCACCTCCTGGGCCAAGACCCCGGACGGCCAGTCGGTCGCGGTCGCGGTCGTGGTCGAGGACGGCTCGGACAACCGCGACGGGATCAGCGGCGGCCGGCTGGCCGCCCCGATCGCCAAGGCGGTGATGCAGGCCGCGCTCGGCAAGTAGGGGCACGCCCCTGGTTCGAGGGTGAGGTGAATGTCACGATCGGCACCCCCGTCCGGATACCGGTCTGATATCGGCCGACAGCTGACTCCGGTCCGGTGCGGTGCGACCGGTAGCGTATCCGCCAGCAGCGGGTGTGCCCGTTGCCGCCCGCGAGGCGGCGCACGGCCCGGCCGGAGAACCGGTCGCGGCGCGCGCGGCGTCACCCAGAGCGTGCGGGGACACCTACGTCACAACCTCACCGGCGGGTGAGGGAGAGGGTCGGAACTATGGAAGAGCCTCGTCGCCTCGGCGGCAGGTACGAGCTCGGCGGCGTCCTAGGACGCGGCGGCATGGCCGAGGTGTACCTCGGCCATGACACCCGGCTCGGCCGTTCCGTCGCAGTGAAGACGCTCCGGGCCGACATGGCCCGGGATCCGTCGTTCCAGGCCCGCTTCCGCCGCGAGGCACAGTCCGCGGCGTCCCTCAACCACCCCGCGATCGTCGCCGTGTACGACACGGGCGAGGACTACATCGACGGGATCTCCATCCCGTACATCGTGATGGAGTACGTCGAGGGCTCCACGCTGCGCGAGCTGCTGCACTCCGGCCGCCGGCTGCTGCCCGAGCGGGCGCTGGAGATGACCATCGGCATCCTCCAGGCCCTGGAGTACTCGCACCGGGCCGGCATCGTGCACCGCGACATCAAGCCCGCCAACGTGATGCTGACCCGGCAGGGCAACGTCAAGGTGATGGACTTCGGCATCGCCCGTGCGATGGGCGACGCCGGGATGACCATGACCCAGACCTCGGCCGTGATCGGCACCGCCCAGTACCTCTCCCCCGAGCAGGCCAAGGGCGAGCAGGTCGACGCCCGCTCCGACCTCTACTCCACCGGCTGCCTGCTCTACGAGCTGCTGACCGTCCGGCCGCCCTTCGTCGGGGACTCCCCGGTCGCGGTGGCCTACCAGCACGTCCGGGAGGAGCCGCAGCCGCCGTCGGTCTTCGACCCCGAGGTGCGCCCCGAGATCGACGCGATCGTGCTGAAGGCGCTCGCCAAGGAGCGCGACTACCGCTACCAGAGCGCCGACGAGATGCGCGACGACATCGAGCGCTTCCTCGACGGCCTCCCGGTCGCCGCCGCCCAGCAGGCCGCCGCCTACGGCATGGGCGCGGCCGGGTACGGCTACGACCAGAACGGCTACCCGCAGCAGCACGACCCGTACGGCCAGACCAACGTGCTGCCGCAGCAGCCCGGCGGCGGCCCGACCACCCTCCTGCCGCAGGCCGGTGCCCAGGGCCACGACGGCTACCAGGACGACGGCTACGGCCAGACCTACGCCGGCGCCCAGGGCGGCGGGCGCGACGGCTACGACGACGGCTACGGCCAGGGCGGCGGCCGGCGCGGCGACGACCGGCCGAAGAAGAGCAGCACCTCCTGGATCGTGCTGGCGGTCGCCGCCGTGCTGGTCCTGGTCGGCACCTTCTTCGTGGCCCAGGCGATGTTCAGCGACAAGGACGGCGGGAACACCCCGAAGGTGGCGGCGCCCAACCTGGTCGGCAAGAGCCTGGCGGAGGCCAGGACCGCGGCCACCGCGGCCGGTCCCAAGCTCACGGTCGCCGAGGGCGACAAGATCTCCTGCCCGGACAGTAACGTCAAGAAGGACCAGGTCTGCACCCAGACCCCGACGGCCGGCACCCAGGTCGCCGAGGACGCCCGCATCACCGTGCAGCTGTCCTCCGGTCCGGCCAAGCAGCAGGTGCCGCCCCTGACGGGCAAGACCAAGGACCAGGCGATGCAGGCGCTGTCCGCGGCCGGGTTCACCAACGTCGCCACCCCCGACTACAAGGACGACGACACCGCCCCGCAGGACACCGTCATCGCCCAGGACCCGGCGGCCGGCGCGACCGTCGACCCCAGCGCCCCGGTCAAGCTGACGGTCTCCCAGGGCAAGACCAAGGTGAACGTCCCGAACGTGGTGGGCTTGCAGAAGGAGGACGCGCAGAACCAGCTGCAGGGCCTCGGCTTCCAGGTCGACGCCTCGAAGAGCACGCCGACCAACGACCCGACCAAGGTCAACACCGTCGCCACCCAGTCGATCCAGCCCAACACCAAGGCCGCGACCGGCGCGAAGATCACGCTGACGATCTACAAGGCACCGGACAAGGCCACCGTCCCGCCGCTGCAGAACCAGAAGGTGTCGGACGCCATCGCCGCGCTCTCCAAGGCCGGCCTGGGCTACACCATCGTCGGCCCGCAGGACCTGAACGCGGTCGTCATCCAGAGCAACCCGGGCGCCGGCACCCAGCTGGACCCGAACACCCAGGTGCAGCTGTTCACCAGGGCGGCCGATCCGGCCAAAGGGGGCGACTCCAACCCCCCACCCCCCGGCAAAGGGAACCCCTAAGCCCTTCTTCCCCTGGTTCTGAGACCGGGGGTCCGGCACGGTGAACGCCCGAGGGCCCGCCGCGGTGATCGCGGCGGGCCCTCGGCGTACCCGCGGGACGGCCCTGAGGGGGCCTCAGGAGTGCCGCAGCTCCGGTGGCGGGGTGCGCTTGGCGTCCACGGCGTCCACCCGCACCAGGCTCCCCCAGACGGCCATCCGGTACCGCGAGGTGTACACCGGCGTGCAGGTCGTCAGGGTGATGTACCGGCCGGGCGCGGTGTACCCGGAGCTCGCCGGGACGGGCGCGACGATGCCGGTGTCGTACTTGGACGTCTCCGGCAGGGTGTTGTCGACCTTGTAGACGTACCACTTGTCCTTGGTCTCGACCACGATCGCGTCGCCCCTGTGGACGGCGTCCAGGTCGTGGAACTTGGCGCCGTGGCCGTCCCGGTGGGCGGCGAGCGCGAAGTTGCCGGTCTGGTCCCAGGGCATCGCGGCCCTGTAGGGCTGCTCGTACACGCCCGCCACGCCCTCGTCCAGGACGGCGGTGGAGGTGCCCATCCGGATCAGCACCTGGTAGTCCCGGCCCATCGCCGGGACGTGCAGGAAGCCCACGCCGTCCCCGATCGCGGGCGGCGCCGCGGCCGCCCCGCCCGGCCCGGGAGCACCGCCGGAACCCCCCGGGGTGCCCGGGGCGCCCGGGGTCGGACCGGCCGCCCAGGAGCTGCGCAGCCTGTCCGAGGCAGCCGCCGCGGAGCGGTCCGCCTGCACGTTGGTCCACCACAGCGAGTAGGCCACGAACAGGCCGAGCACCAGGCCCAGCGTGATCAGCAGCTCGCCGAACACGCCCAGCGCGGCCAGGGCCCGGCTCCGCCCGCCGCGGCCCTTCCCGGCGGCCCGCTCGGGCGGGGAGAAGGCCTCCTCGGCCGGCTCGGCCGACCGCGCGGTCCCGTCGTCCTGCATCTGTGCTGCTCCCCCTCCGAAACCCGGCCCCGGGCGGCTATCCGCCCGTGATCGCGGCCGGCTTGCCCTGGCTGCGCGGCCGCTCCTCGATCAGTTTGCCAAACAGGATGAGGCGGAACTTCGAGGTGAACTCCGGGGTGCAGGTGGTCAGTGTGATGTACCGGCCCGGGCCGGTGTACCCGGAGCCGTTCGGCACCGGCTTGATCACGCTCACGTTGTTGGGCGAGGTCTGCGGGATGCCGCCGGTGATCTCGTAGGTGTAGTAGCCGAAGGCGGTCTCCACCACGACCTTGTCGCCCTTGCCGAGCTCGTTGATGTACCGGAACGGCTCGCCGTGGGTGTTGCGGTGGGCGGCCAGCGCGAAGTTGCCCGACTGGTCACCCGGCATCGCGGTGCCGGTGTAGTGGCCGACCAGGCCCTTGTCGAGCACGGCCGACTTGGAGGTGCCCTCGGCGATCGGGAACTTCAGCCCCAGCTTGGGCAGGTAGATGATGGCGAAGCCCTTGCCGGGCTCGAACACCTCGGGCTTGTTCGGGTCCGGAGCCTGCTGCCCGGCCCCCGGCGGCTGGGCGTCCCACTGCTGCTCCAGCTGGTCACGGGCCCCGCTGGCGGCCTCGTCGGCCTGCACGTTGGTCCACCAGAGCTGGTAGGCGACGAACAGCAGCATCACCACGCCGAGGGTGATGCACATCTCGCCGACGAAACGCGCGGCCACCACGACCGCGGATTCCTTGGGCCGCGGCCCACCGGCGCCCCGGCCCTTCGCCCGGCGCCGGCCGCCGCCCGTTCGGACCGAGGTCCGGCCCTGGGCGGCCCGGCGGCGCTCGGCCCGGCCGCCGGTCGGCGGGGCGGGCTCGGCGGCCGGCTCGGCGCCGTCGGCGGGCAGCCGCAGCTGGAGGGTCTGGTCGGGCAGCCACGGGTACTCGGGGCCGCCCTCGCCGGGCTGCTCGGCCTGCTCGTACACGCCCCAGCCGTCCTCGGACGCGCCCTGGACCGGGTGCTCCTGGGGGTACGGGCCGCCCCGGTCCCCGGCGCCGTACTGCGGGTCGCCGTAGTGCGGGTCGTCGTACGGAGCGCCGTCGTACTGCTGCGCGCCCCCGTACGGGCCGGCCTCCGACTGGTAACGCCCCTCCGGACGCACCGCGGTCATGCCGCTCAGCCCCGGCCGATCACCGGGGCGAGCCCGGCCGACCGGTCCACGGCCTGCGGGAAGCCGCACTCCGCCAGCCAGTTGGCGAGCATCCGGTGCCCGCCCTCGGTCAGCACCGACTCGGGGTGGAACTGCACGCCCTCGACGGGCAGTTCACGGTGCCGCAGGCCCATGATCACACCGCTGCCGGTCCGGGCGGTGACCACCAGCTCGTCCGGCACGGTGGCCGGGTCGACGGCCAGCGAGTGGTAGCGGGTCGCGGTCAGCGGTGAGGGCAGGCCCTCGAACACCCCGCCGTCCTCGTGCTCGACCGGCGAGGTCTTGCCGTGCAGCAGCTCCGGCGCCCGGCCGACCACCGCGCCGTAGGCGACCGCGATCGACTGCAGGCCCAGGCAGACGCCGAACACCGGCAGCCCGATGCCCGCGCAGTGGTGCACCATCTCGACGCAGACCCCGGCCTCCTCGGGCGACCCGGGCCCGGGGGAGAGCAGCACCCCGTCGAAGCCCTCCTCCCCCGCCCGGCGGACGGCGTGCTCGACGGTCACCTCGTCGTTGCGCACCACCTCGCAGGTGGCACCGAGCTGGTACAGGTACTGGACCAGGTTGAAGACGAAGCTGTCGTAGTTGTCCACGACCAGGATGCGGGGCGGGTTCGACTGGGTGGTCATGCGCGCGTGGTCTCCGTGGGATGCGGTGCTGGGGGGAGTTCCGGGCCCGCCGGGGTCAGCCGGCCGAGGCGCCGTCGCCGCCGTCCACTGTGACGTCACCGAAGGGGAGCAGCGGTTCCGCCCACGGGAAGACGTAGGTGAAGAGGAGGTAGACGATCCCCAGGATCAGGAGCAGCGAGATGACGGCCCGGACCAGGGTGTTCCCCGGCAGATGACGCCAGATCCAGCCGTACATGGTGCTCCCTCTAGGTAGCGGACTGGGGTCAAGAGTAGACCCGGGATCAACGGCCGCGAGGCCGGTCCGCCACCGGCGCGGCCGCGGTCAGTCCGCCGAGCGGAGTTCGGTGGTGCCGGAGTAGCCGGGCAGCGTCAGGTCGCCGCTCTCCTGGACCTTCCAGCCCAGGCCGTACGCCTGGACGTACTGCAGGTAGTTGCGGATCGTCGGGTCCGCCTCGACGGCCGAGCGCAGGGCGTCCGTCCTCCCCACCGCCTTGATGACGTACGGCGGGGAGTAGACCCGGCCCTGGAGCAGCAGGGTGTTGCCCACGCACCGGACGGCGCTGGTGGAGACCAGCCGCTGGTCCATCACCTGCACGCCGGCGGCGCCTCCCCGCCACAGCGCGTTGACCACCGCCTGGATGTCCTGCTGGTGGATGACCAGGTCGTTGACGCCCGGCTCGGGGACCCCGGGGATGCGCGCGGTGGCGTTCGGCGGCGCGTCGTTGAGGGTGACGGTCAGTCCGCCGCCCTGCACCGGCTCCAGGGCCGCGCCGAGCCGCAGGCCGTCCAGCTGCGCCGCGTCGGCTGGGTCGTGGCCCTGCTGCTCGGTGAGCTCCTGGGCCCGGGCCTGGAGATCGGCCAGCTGGGCCTGCGCCTGCTGGTTCTGCGAGCTGCGCTGGCGGATCACGTCGCCGAGGCTCAGCAGCGAGTTGTCGGTCCGCAGGTCGGTGCCGCGGGCGGTCTGCGCGCTGATGTAGAAGAGCAGACCGGCGAGCGCGAACACGGCACAGGTCAGGGCACGGCCGACAATTCGGATGCCGGAACGACGGGTGACGGCCTTCCCGGGGGGAATCGACAAATTAGTCACCGTACCCTTATCTCCTTGAGACCCGCCGAGCCACTACGCTAACGGACGCCGGTGGCAGGTGGGGGAGCGGTCCCAGAGCGCTCTCCGCGACCGACCGTCGGCGTCTCACCCGCTGCACCTCTGCGCGGTCTCACAGCGCATCGACAGGAGAGCTCCTCGTGCCGAAGTCTCGACTCCGCAAGAAGTCCGACTACACCCCGCCGACCACGGCCGCGGTGAAGATCAGTTCGGGCCGCGGTTGGGTCGCACCGCTGATGCTGGCACTGTTCCTGATCGGCCTGGTGTGGATCGTCACCTACTACGTGACCAGCGGCAGCTTCCCGGTCGAGAGCTGGCGGAACTGGAACATCCTGGTCGGCTTCGGCTTCATCGCGGCCGGGTTCGGCGTCTCCACCCAGTGGAAGTGACGCCCCGCGCGTCCTGAGGCCCGGCTTCGGGCCCGTCCCGCCGCTTCGGAGCCGCAGGCCCCCGAGCGGCGGTTCGGCGTGCCCGGAACTGCCCGCAAGGCGGCCGGATCGCTTACGGCCAGCCGCCGTCGGACAGTCACACGATCACACGGTCACGCTTATCCACATGGTTATCCACACTGGGGAAAAGTCCCCCCAGCCTGTGGATAACCTTCCCGGCCCGCACCGTCCACAGCTGTGCACAACTCCTCGAAAACGCGGAATTCGCACAGTAGGACGCGCGTAGAACAACAGTCCACAGCCGGACCGGCCCACGGGCTGTGCACAAGCCCGCACCCGCTGTGGACAAACGCCCGGTGCGTCACACCCCGTAGAGGGCCGTCCCGATCAGCAGCATCGCCGTCTCCACCGCCACCGCACCGGCCACCGCCAGCCCCTGGACCAGCCCGCGCCGCTCGCGCGGGGCGTACATCAGACCGAGGGCGACCAGTCCGCCGATCACCAGGCCGCCGATGTGCGCCCGCCAGTCGATGTTCGGCCGGGAGAAGGTGACCACCAGGTTGAAGACCAGGAAGGCCAGCGCCGGAGCCACCGGCCCCCGGTTCCGCAGCTGCATCACGATCGTGGCGCCGATCAGGCCGAAGACCGCTCCGGAGGCCCCCACCGAGTTCATCCAGTCACCGGCCACCAGGAAGGCGAAGGTGCTGCCGCCCAGGCCGGCGAGCAGGTAGAGGGCCAGGTAGCGCAGCCGGCCGAGCGCCTCCTCCAGCGGCGGGCCGAGCCAGAGCAGCACCAGCATGTTCAGCCCGACGTGCCACCACTGGAGGTGCAGGAAGGTGGCGGTCAGCAGCCGGTACCACTGGGCCGGGCCGTCGGCGACACCGTACGGACCGCCGCGGTGCGCCCGACCGGCACTGGCCAGCGACCAGACTTCGCCCAGCCGCGGGTTGAGGACGTAGGCGGCCAGCGCCCAGACCACGATGTTGATCCCGACCAGCACCCGGGTCACCAGCCCGCCGTCCACGGTCAGCGCCCCGCCGAACCGGGTGGTCGCCCCCCGCGCCCCGGCGTGCCCCTTGCCGACACACTCGGGGCACTGGAAGCCCACCGCGGCGGCCACCATGCACTGCGGGCAGATCGGCCGCTCACAGCGGGTGCAGGAGATCCCGGTGGCCGTCTGCGGGTGCCGGTAGCAGCCGGGCTGCCCGCCCTCGGAGGAGCGGTCCGTGGACTGTCGCGGCTCGTCCGGGAGCATCAGCGGTTTCCCCTTCCCGTACCCGACACCGGCGCCGCCAGCCTACTGCGGCGCCCCGCCCCGACACTCCGGGAACGCCCCTCCCCCGGCCCACTCCGGGGTGCCGGAGAACAAATCAGGATGCATGATCGGCATTTAGGTGGATATGTGCATAAAGGACGCCACCCAGGAGGAGAGACTCGTGAGCTTTTCGGACTCGGCCCGTGAGACCGCCACCCGGACCCGGGACACCGCCGCACAGTTCGCGGACGGCGCCAAGCATCGCCTCGGCCCCGCCCTGGACGCCCTCGGGCCCAAGGCCACCCAGGCCGCCCACAACCTCCGCGTCCAGTACGACCGACACCTCGCCCCGCAGTTCGGCCATGCCTTCGCCAGCCTGCCGCCCGAGGCCCAGCAGAACGCGCTGAAGGCCCTCCACCGGGCCCAGGAGGCCGCCCTGGCGGCCCGCCTGTCCGCGAGCCGCGCCGCCGACCAGGCCCGCACCACGGTCGGCCCGAGGGTCGCCCAGGCCGTCGAGGCGGTCACCCCGGTCGCCCACGAGGCCCAGGCTCGCGGCGCCGCCGCCCTGACCGCCCTCCACGGCCACGTCAGCGCGGCCGAGATCAGCGAACTCGCCGCCCGGAACGTGAAGCGGGAGCAGCGCTGCGGCAACCGGGCCAAAGGCCTCGCACTGGCCGGGGTGCTGGCGATCGGCGGCGGCATCGTCGCCTGGCAGTGGTGGCGCCGGCACGGCAACCCGGAGTGGCTGGTCGAGCCGGCCGGCGCGCACACCGCCGCGCCGGTGCACGGCGGCATCCCCGAGGAGCCCACCGAGGACGACCGTCCGCAGGCCTAGGGGAGGGAAAGCCGAAGGGCGGCCGACCTGGCTTCCAGGTCGGCCGCCCTTCGGGCGCTGTGGAGCATAGGAGACTCGAACTCCTGACATCTGCCTTGCAAAGGCAGCGCTCTACCAACTGAGCTAATGCCCCTCGACGGCACGGCCCGTGCCAACGGGCACTAGCGTACCGGGTTCCGGCGCCGTTGCGAGAGCCGTCCCCCTGGGGGAACCGGTCGGCCCGGCCGGATGAACGGGCCGACCGGTCCGGGAGGCGCGGATCAGCGCCCCCGAAGATCGTCGATCGTCGGATCGCCCGGGCTCAGCGACCGGCCGGAACCGGGTCGGTGGCCTCGGTCCACAGGTCCTGCTCGGCGCGGTCCGCCTGGACCTGACGGTAGACAAAGAAGCCGCCGAGGGCGACCAGGGCGACCAGGAGGAGCTTCTTCACCGCGGGACCTCGTCCTTCTTGCGTTGGTGGACTCAGGAGCCGGTGCTCCGGTCGGAACGGCCGGGCCGACGAGTCCAGATGTGTTTCGAGCGCGAACGGGCGGCCGGTGCCAGACTGCCCTTGCGGCCGATGATACACACCGGTGTCCCAATCGTGACCAGCCACCGGGGCCGTCAACGCGGCGGTCCGGTCCGAGGATTGACGCCGCACCTCGTTCCGCGCGGATCGTCCGCACGCGGCGGACCCGGAATTCGCCCGGGAACGCCGAAGGGCCCGGAGTTGATCACTCCGGGCCCTTCGGGGAGGTGGGCCTAACAGGACTTGAACCTGTGGCCTCTTCCTTATCAGGGAAGCGCTCTAACCGTCTGAGCTATAGGCCCTCGCTGCACATCAGAGCGTACCGGAAGCCGCCCGATCTGCGAAAACGACGCCGAAGGGCCCGGAGTCGATCACTCCGGGCCCTTCGCGGTGGTGGGCCTAACAGGACTTGAACCTGTGGCCTCTTCCTTATCAGGGAAGCGCTCTAACCGTCTGAGCTATAGGCCCTTGCCGCACTGAAAGATTAGCGGACCGACCGCCGATCTCCCAAATCCGTTCCGGCCGGGGTCGCGGCAGTGGCCCCGGCGGCCGGGCGGACCAGCCACTCCTCGCGGGTCGGCGGCAGGCCCGCCGCGCCGTCCTCGGTGCTGCGCACGGCGAGGACCTGGTTGACGCCGATCCGGTTCTGCTCGAAGGCGAGCGCGGAGGCGGCCATGTACAGCCGCCAGACCCGGGCGCGGCCGATGCCGACCAGCCGGACCGCCTCCGTCCAGTGCGCCTCCAGGTTGGCCACCCACTCGCGCAGGGTCAGCCCGTAGTGCTCGCGGAGCGACTCGACGTCCCGGACCTCGAATCCCGCCTCCTCCAGCCGGGCCACGGTGGAACCGACCGGGGAGAGCTCGCCGTCCGGGAAGACGTAGCGGTCGATGAAGGGGCTGGTGCGGTGCGGTTCACCCGGGTGGTCGGGGCGGCGGGCGATCTGGTGGTTGAGCAGCCGGCCGCCGGGCGCCAGCAGCCGGTACAGGCCGTCGGCGTAGACCCGGTACTGCTCCGAGCCGACGTGCTCGGCCATGCCGACGCTGGAGATCGCGTCGAAGGGCCCGTCGACGATCTCCCGGTAGTCCTGGAGCCGGACCTCGACCCGGCCGGCCAGGCCGGCTTCCTCGACCCGCGCCCGGGCCAGCGCGACCTGTTCCCTGGAGATCGAGACCCCGACCGCGGTGACGCCGTAGTGCTCCGCCGCGTGCAGCAGCAGCGAGCCCCAGCCACAGCCGACGTCCAGCAGCCGCATCCCGGGCCGCAGGCCCAGCTTGCGGCAGATCAGGTCGAGCTTGGCCTCCTGGGCGGCCTCCAGGCTCTTCGCCTCGGGGGTCCAGTAGGCGCACGAGTAGACCATGGACGAGCCCAGCACGAGGCCGTAGAAGTCGTTCCCGACGTCGTAGTGGTGGCTGATGGCCGCGCGGTCCCGGCCGCGGCTGTGCAGCCGTCCACGGGCCCTGCGGACCTCCTCCGGGGGCGGGGTGGGCTCCGGGCCGAGGGCCCCGGCCCGCAGGGCGGCGGCGAGCACCCGGCGGCCCCTGGCGCCGAGGACGTCGCGCGGCCCGAGGGTCATGGTGCGGATCTCCGGGAGCTCGGCGAAGCGGGCGACCGCGGAGAGCGTCTCGTACAGGTCGCCGCCGGGGGCGAGTTCCAGGTCCCCCGCGACGTAGGCCCGGGCGAGGCCCAGTTCGTCCGGCTGCCAGAGCAGGCGCCGCAGCCCCCGGCGGTTGCGCAGGACCACCGTGGGCGCGCCGGGCGGCCCGGCGACGCTGCCGTCCCACGCCTGCACCCGCAACGGGATCGGGATGCCCAACAGCCCGTCCAGGGCCTCCACCAGTTGACCTGCGAGCTTCGCCACCGCGCGCCTCCGTCCAGCCGTCCTGCGGAACCTCGTCTGACCCGGTCGACCGACCGGGGCGGCCTGCGGCACTCCCAGGCGCGGGAACGGGCGGCGTCCAGCTAAACCCACGGCGGGTCGCCCGTTTCCGGGCGGCACGCCGCGGGGGCCGGCTGTCACCCGAAATGCCGACGGGCCCCGCAGGCTGCAACAGCCTGCGGGGCCCGTGGATTCCTTCCGCGGACGGGGAACTGACCTGCGGTCAGGATCC
Source organism: Kitasatospora sp. NPDC059648 (assembly GCF_042734825.1). Lineage (NCBI taxonomy): Bacteria > Bacillati > Actinomycetota > Actinomycetes > Kitasatosporales > Streptomycetaceae > Kitasatospora > Kitasatospora sp. NPDC059648. The sequence goes on from NZ_JBHWDU010000006.1 coordinate 153,850, forward strand.
GGCCGGGATCAGTCCTCCTCGGCCAGGGTCAGCTCGACGCCGCCGGTGAAGCCGGCCGCCGCGTTGTAGATGAACGCGGAGAGCGTGGACAGCGCGGTCAGCAGGACGACGTCGACCACGGCGATCAGCGTGGTGAACATCATGACCTTGCCGAAGCCGATGTAGTCCATCAGGTTGAGCTGGCTGCTGGCGTTGTCCGCGCCGCCACCGGTGACGTCCTTGAGCGTCTTGGTCAGCGAGTCGAAGACGCCGAGCGAGTCCAGGGTCATCCACAGCACGGCCGAGGCCACGATGATGATGATGCCGACGGCCAGCGACAGCAGGAAGCTGACCTTCATCACCGACCACGGGTCGACCTTGGTGACCCGCAGCCGGGCCTTGCGGGTGCGGCCGAGGCCGCCCCCGACGGTCGCGGGCCCGCCGGAGGGGCGGCGCGCCGCACCGGGGACGGGGGTGCCGCCGGGCGGGGTGTTGCCGCCGGTCCGGGTGCCCCGGGCCGGTGTCGGCTGCCCCTTGGCGTACGTGGTCGGCTGCGAGAAGCCGCTCTGGCCGGCGCCCTGGCCGCCGGACGGGGTCTGGCCCCCGTAGGTCGCGCCGCTCTGGCCGGCTCCGCCGACCGGCGGCATCAGCGAGGTGGACGCGGCCGAGTGCTCGGTCGGGGGCTGTCCCGGCACGCCGCCGTACGAACCCCCGCCCTGCGCGCCCGGACGGCCGCCGGAGGGTCCTCCCGCAGCACCCGTGGCTCCACTCACCTGGTCCTCCCGCACTTCCCACCAGGGCGGCGCCGCCCTGGTCCGTCACTCGTCATCCAGCGCCCGGCGGGTTTGCCCGGTGCTGGTCGGCGTCCGGTGCCGCTGCGCCCACTCCTGTGGACGCGGCGGCACCGGTCTGCGGTTCGGTTCAGACCTCGGCGTCGCCGCCGACCGCCGTCCCCGCACCCTCGGCCGTCTCGGTGGACTCGGTGACCTCGTCCTCCGCCGTCTCGTCGTCCTCGGCCTCCGCGTTGCGGGCCATGCCCACGACCGCGTCGCGCTTTCCGAGGTTGATCAGTTGGACGCCCATGGTGTCACGTCCGGTTTCACGAACCTCGGAAACCCTTGTGCGGATCACCCCGCCCGAGAGGGTGATCGCCATGATCTCGTCGGTGTCGTCGACCACGAGCGCGCCGACCAGGGAGCCCCGGCCCTCGACGATCTTCGCCGCCTTGGTGCCGTAGCCGCCGCGTCCCTGGACACGGTACTCGTCGACGGCGGTCCGCTTGGCGTACCCGCCGTCCGTGGCCGTGAAGACGTAGGTGCCCGGACGGACGACGTTCATCGAGAGCAGCTCGTCGTCCTCGCGGAAGGCCATCCCCTTGACGCCGGAGGTGGCACGGCCGGTGGACCGCAGCGCGTCGTCGGTCGCGGTGAAGCGGATCGACTGGGCCTTCTTGGAGACCAGCAGCAGGTCGTCCTCGGCGGAGACCAGCTCGGCGCCGATCAGCTCGTCGTCCCGGCCCTCCTCGTCCTGGCGCAGGTTGATCGCGATCAGGCCGCCGGAGCGCGGGGAGTCGTAGTCCTTCAGCGGGGACTTCTTCACCAGGCCGGCCCGGGTGGCGAGGACCAGGTACGGCTTGTCCTCGTAGGTGCGCACGGCCATCACCTGCGCGATGTGCTCCTCCGGCTGGAAGGCCAGCAGGTTGGCCACGTGCTGGCCGCGGGCGTCGCGGCCGGCGTCCGGCAGCTCGTAGCCCTTGGCGCGGTAGACCCGGCCCTTGTTGGTGAAGAACAGGATCCAGTTGTGGGTCGTCGTCACGAAGAAGTGGTCGACGATGTCGTCCTGCTTGAGCTGGGCGCCGCGCACACCCTTGCCGCCGCGCTTCTGCGAGCGGTAGAGGTCGGAGCGGGTCCGCTTGACGTAGCCGCCACGGGTGATCGTGACGACGATGTCCTCCTCGGCGATGAGGTCCTCGATGGAGAGGTCGCCGTCCGAGGGGATGAGGGTCGAGCGCCGGTCGTCGCCGTACTTCTCGACGATCGCGGCGAGCTCCTCGGAGATGATCTCGCGCTGGCGGATCGGCGAGGCGAGGATCGCGTTGTACTCGTCGATCTTGCGCTGCAGCTCGTCGTGCTCGTCGGTGATCCGCTGGCGCTCCAGGGCGGCCAGGCGGCGCAGCTGCATCTCCAGGATCGCGTTGGCCTGGAGCTCGTCGATCTCCAGCAGGCCCATCAGGCCGGTGCGGGCGGCGTCGGCGCTCGCCGAGGCCCGGATCAGCGCGATGACCTCGTCGATCACGTCCAGGGCCTTGAGCAGCGCGCGCAGGATGTGGGCGCGCTCCTCGGCCTTGCGCAGCCGGAAGGTGGTGCGCCGGACGATGACCTCGACCTGGTGGTTGACCCAGTGCCGGATGAAGGCGTCCAGCGACAGGGTGCGCGGCACGCCGTCGACCAGGGCCAGCATGTTGGCACCGAAGTTGGTCTGCAGCTCGGTGTGCTTGTACAGGTTGTTGAGCACGACCTTGGCGACCGCGTCGCGCTTGAGCACGACCACCAGGCGGGTGCCGGTGCGGGACGAGGACTCGTCGCGGACGTCGGCGATGCCGGCGATCTTGCCGTCCTTGACCAGGTCGGCGATCTTCAGCGCGAGGTTGTCCGGGTTGACCTGGTACGGCAGCTCGGTGATCACCAGGCACTGGCGGCCCTGGATCTCCTCGACCTCGACCACCGCCCGCATGGTGACCGAGCCGCGGCCGGTCCGGTAGTAGTCGTCGATCCCGCGGCGGCCGACGATCAGCGCGCCGGTGGGGAAGTCGGGGCCCTTGATCCGCTCGATCAGGGCCTCCAGCAGCTCCTCGGCGGAGGCCTCCGGGTTCTCCAGGTACCAGAGCGCGCCGGAGGCCACCTCGCGGAGGTTGTGCGGCGGGATGTTGGTGGCCATGCCGACCGCGATGCCGGTGGCACCGTTGACCAGCAGGTTGGGGAAGCGCGCGGGCAGGACGGTCGGCTCCTGCGAGCGGCCGTCGTAGTTGGGCGCGAAGTCGACGGTCTCCTCGTCGATGTCGCGCATCATCTCCATGGCCAGCGGCATCATCTTGCACTCGGTGTAGCGCATGGCCGCGGCCGGGTCGTTGCCCGGGGAGCCGAAGTTGCCGTTGCCGTCCACCAGCGGCATCCGCATCGACCACGGCTGGGCCAGGCGGACCACGGTGTCGTAGATCGAGGTGTCACCGTGGGGGTGGTAGTTGCCCATCACGTCGCCGACGACGCGGGCGCACTTGTAGTAGCCCTTCTCGGGCCGGTACCCGCCGTCGTACATCGCGTAGAGCACGCGGCGGTGCACCGGCTTGAGGCCGTCGCGGACCTCGGGGAGCGCCCGGCTGACGATCACGCTCATGGCGTAGTCGAGGTACGAGCGCTGCATCTCGGTCTCGAGCTCGACCGGCTCGATCCGCATCGTCGCCTGGGCGGTGGCCTCGGCGGCCTCGGGGGTCTCGGGCTGGTCGCCTTCGGGACGGTTGTCGTCGACCACTGGTGGTCAGTTTCCTTTCACGCGGACTGGTACGTGCGGGGCCTGGGGTGCAGGCGTCACACGTCCAGGAAGCGGACGTCCTTGGCGTTGCGCTGGATGAAGGAGCGGCGGGCCTCGACGTCCTCGCCCATCAGCACGGAGAACAGCTCGTCGGCGCGGGCGGCGTCCTCCAGGGTGACCTGGAGCAGCAGCCGGTGCTCGGCGTCCATGGTGGTGACCCGGAGCTCCTCGGCGTTCATCTCGCCGAGGCCCTTGAAGCGCTGGATCGCGTCGTCCTTGGGGAGCCGGCGCCCGGCCTCGACCCCGGCGGCGATCAGCGCGTCGCGCTCGCGGTCGGAGTAGGCGTACTCGAAGTCGTCCTTGCCCCACTTGATCTTGTACAGCGGCGGCATGGCGAGGTAGACGTACCCGGACTCGACCAGCGGCCGCATGAAGCGGAAGAGCAGGGTCAGCAGCAGGGTGCGGATGTGCTGACCGTCGACGTCGGCGTCGGCCATCAGCACGATCTTGTGGTAGCGCAGCTTGGAGTCGTCGTAGTCCTCCTGGATGCCGCAGCCGAAGGCCGAGATCAGCGCCTGGACCTCGGTGTTCTGCAGCACCTTGTCGATCCGGGCCTTCTCGACGTTCAGGATCTTGCCGCGGATCGGCAGGATGGCCTGGGTGCGCGGGTCGCGGCCCTGCTTGGCCGAGCCGCCGGCGGAGTCACCCTCGACGATGAAGATCTCGCACTCGGACGGGTCCTTGGACTGGCAGTCCGAGAGCTTGCCCGGCAGCGAGGCGGACTCCAGCAGGCCCTTGCGGCGGGTGAGGTCGCGGGCCTTGCGGGCGGCGACGCGCGCCGTGGCGGCCTGGATGGACTTGCGGATGATGTCCGCGGCCTCGTTGGGGTTGCGGTCCAGCCAGTCGTTCAGGTGCTCGTTGACGACCTTCTGGACGAAGGTCTTCGCCTCGGTGTTGCCGAGCTTGTCCTTGGTCTGGCCCTCGAACTGCGGCTCGCCGAGCTTGACCGAGATGATCGCGGTCAGACCCTCGCGGATGTCCTCGCCGGAGAGGTTGTCGTCCTTCTCGCGGAGCAGCTTCTTGTCGCGCGCGTAGCGGTTGACCAGGCCGGTCAGCGCCGCGCGGAAGCCCTCCTCGTGGGTGCCGCCGCCGTGGGTGTGGATGGTGTTGGCGAAGCTGTAGACACCCTCGGTGTAGGAGGAGTTCCACTGCATCGCGATCTCCACCGAGATCGCCTTGTCCTTGTCCTCCGCCTCGAAGTCGATCACCGAGGGGTGGATGACCTCGCCCTTGCGGGAGTTGAGGTGGGCGACGAAGTCGGCGATGCCGCCGTCGTACTTGTACGTGACGGTGAGCGGCTTGCCCTCCTCGTCCACGTGCTCGGGGCGCTCGTCGGTCAGCGAGATCGACAGGCCCTTGTTGAGGAAGGCCATCTCCTGGAAGCGCCGGGAGAGCGTCTCGAAGGAGTAGACCGTCGTCTCGAAGATGTCCGGGTCGGCCCAGAAGGTCACCGTCGTGCCGGTGCGGTCGGTCTCCGCACCCTTGACCAGGGCGGCGGTCGGCGCGCCCATCTTGTAGTCCTGGGTCCAGATGTTGCCGTCCTTGTGGATCTCCACCGAGAGCCGGGTGGACAGCGCGTTCACGACCGAGACGCCGACGCCGTGCAGACCGCCGGAGACGGCGTAGCCGCCGCCGCCGAACTTGCCGCCCGCGTGCAGGACGGTGAGCACGACCTCGACGGCGGGCTTGTCCTGGCCGGGGACGATGTCCACCGGGATGCCACGGCCGTTGTCGACGACGCGGATCGCGCCGTCGGCCATGATCGTGACGTCGATGGTGTCGGCGTACCCGGCCATCGCCTCGTCGACGGAGTTGTCCACGACCTCCTGCACCAGGTGGTGCAGGCCGCGCTCACCGGTGGAGCCGATGTACATGCCGGGGCGCTTGCGGACGGCGTCGAGGCCTTCCAGCACCTGGATGTTGCTACCGGTGTAGGAAGCCTGGTCGGTGGTCTGGTCTGGGGTCTGGCTGGGGTTGCCGGAATCGGCCACGAAGCGCCCTCTCTGGCACAGCACGGGCCGCAATCCCGCCCCGGGCGGGCGAGCGTGCGACCACGGCGTTTCGACTCGGTTGCCACTAGCAACAGTGTTTGGCTTTCAGTCTACCGGTACGACTGACAGAGATGGGCGTTTGGCAGCCCTTGAAGGCAGATACGCCGCCCTGAATCCCCTCTGCACGTGTCCCGATACTCGACCCGGGGGCCTGAGGCGCCTGGAAGGGCCGTCAGGGGTTCCGGAAGATCGTGGTCCGATCCCGGCCCGGGACCGAACGGCGCCGGCGGGGGTCAGCCCCAGGTGTCGCCCGGGCCCTTGCTCCCGGGCGCGCGCAGCCGGCCGTACCCGCGGACCGGCGCGGCCGGGCCGAGCACCTTGATGGTCCGGACCGTTCCGTGGCCCAGCTCGTGGTTCAGGCGGGCAACCAACTGGCGCACCAGCCAGCGCAGTTGGGTGGCCCACGCGGTGGAGTCGCACTGCACGGTGAGCACCGCGTCCGCCTCGTCGTAGGAGGAGGGATGGCAGTGCGCGGAGATGTCCGGGCCGACGATCTGCGGCCAGCGCCCCATCACCCCGCCGACCGCGGCCGAGGACTCCCAGCCGCGCTCCGTCAGCAGCCGGTTCAGCGCCGCGCCCAGCGGCACCGGGTCGCGACCGTCGGAGCGGGCGCCGCTGCGCAGCCCGTGCCGCTTCGCCTCGCGCTTCTGCTGGACCTGCTCACCGCGCTGACGGGCCTGGGCGCGGGCCGCCCGCAGGGCGGACCGGGCGAGGTCGGCCCCGGTGGGCGCGGCGGCGCCGGGGCCGGGGGAGGTCTCCGCCGACTCGCTCACGGCGATCTCCTTTCCCCAGCCTGTGGACAACCCGATGAGCCGTCCAGCCTACGGGAGCGCACGGACGCCGGGCGTCGGCGCGTGCCGTGCCGCAGGTCACGGGTGACGGGTCGCGGGTGCGTACGCGCTGCCGGTGCGGTGCGGGCCGGCGGACGGGATCAGGCGTCGATCCGGCGGACGGCCCCGTCGGAGACCGCGAACCGGGCGCCCGCCAGCGCCTTCGGCACGTCCTCGGCCACCGCCGCGGTCACCAGCACCTGCTCGCCGCCGGCCACCAGCTCGGCCAGCCGGTCCCGCCGGGCGGCGTCCAGCTCGGCGAACACGTCGTCCAGGATCAGCACCGGCTCACCGCCGTCCGCGCGCAGCAGCTCGTACGAGGCCAGCCGCAGCGCGAGCGCGAACGACCAGGACTCGCCGTGGCTGGCGTAGCCCTTGGCGGGCATCGGGCCGAGCTTGAGCACCAGCTCGTCGCGGTGCGGGCCGACCAGGGTGATCCCGCGCTCCACCTCCTGCTTGCGGACCGCCTGCAGCGCCTGCAGCAGCTGCTCCTCGGCCTGCTCGCGGCTGGTCGGCAGCTCGCCCTCGAAGGAGCTGCGGTACTCCAGCGCGGTCTCGCCGCCGTTCGGGGCCAGTTGGCCGTAAGCAGCCGTCACCAGCGGCTGCAGGGCGGCCACCAGCTGGATCCGGAAGGCCGTCAACTCGGCTCCGGCACGTGCCAGATGGCCGTCCCAGACCTCCAGGGTGGACAGGTCGGCACCCTTGCCGCCGCCGGCCCGGCGGGCCATCGCGGCGGTCTTCAGCAGGGCGTTGCGCTGCTTGAGTACCCGCTCGTAGTCCTGGCGGACCCCGGCCAGCCGGGGCGCGCGGGCGGTCAGCAGCTCGTCCAGGAAGCGCCTGCGCTCGCCCGGATCGCCCTTGACCAGGCTGAGGTCCTCGGGGGCGAACAGCACGGTGCGCAGCAGGCCCAGCACGTCGCGCGGGCGGACGTTGTCGGAGCGGTTGATCCGGGCCCGGTTGGCCTTGCCCGGGGTGAGTTCCAGCTCGATCAGGGTGGAGCGGCCGCGGTCCACCACCGAGGTGCGGATCACCGCGCGTTCGGCGCCCAGCCGGATCAGCGGGGCGTCGGTGGCGACCCGGTGGCTGCCCAGGGTGGCGACGTAGCCGATCGCCTCGACCAGGTTGGTCTTGCCCTGGCCGTTGGGCCCGACGAAGGCCGTCACGCCCGGGTCGAGGGGAACCTCGGCCCGGGCGTACGACCGGAAGTCGGCGAGCGACAGGTGCGCGACGTGCATGGCTGTGGACTGCGCTCGCCTTCTGTGAACAGACCTGTGGAGAACCGCGTGGACTACTTCGACTCGACCGCGTGGCCGCCGAACTGGTTGCGCAGCGCGGCGATCATCTTCATCTGCGGCGAGTCGTCCTGGCGGGAGGCGAAGCGGGCGAACAGCGAGGCGGTGATCGCCGGCAGCGGCACGGCGTGGTCGATCGCGGCCTCGACGGTCCAACGGCCCTCGCCGGAGTCGGCGGCCCAGCCGCGCAGCTTGTCCAGGTGCTCGTCCTCGTCCAGGGCGCGGACGGCCAGGTCCAGCAGCCAGGAGCGGATGACGGTGCCCTCCTGCCAGCTGCGGAAGACCTCGCGCACGTCGGTGACCTCGGGGGCGGCCTCCAGCAGCTCCCAGCCCTCGGCGAAGGCCTGCATCATCGCGTACTCGATGCCGTTGTGGACCATCTTGGCGAAGTGGCCGGCGCCCACAGCACCCGCGTGCACCGAGCCGAAGTCGCCCTCGGGCTTGAGCGCGTCGAAGACCGGCTGCACCCGGGCGACGTGCTCGGCGTCGCCGCCGTACATCAGCGCGTAGCCGTTCTCCAGGCCCCAGACGCCGCCCGAGACGCCGCAGTCGACGAAACCGATGCCCTTGGCCGCCAGCGCCTCGGCGTGCTTGATGTCGTCGGTCCAGCGGGAGTTGCCGCCGTCGACCACCACGTCGCCGGGGGAGAGCAACTCGGCCAGCTCGTCGACGGTCGCCTGGGTCGCGGCACCCGCCGGGACCATCACCCAGACCACGCGCGGGCCCTGGAGCTTGGTGACGAGCTCCTGCAGGCTCTCGACGTCGGAGATCTCCGGGTTGCGGTCGTATCCGACGACGGTGTGGCCGGCGCGGCGGATCCGCTCGCGCATGTTGCCGCCCATCTTGCCGAGACCGATGAGGCCGAGCTCCATGACCAAATCCTTACTGTGGGGACGTGCCTGGCGGCGGCGCCGTTGCCGCACTCCCCGAGCCTACGCTTCCGACCGCTACGGGCTCCGCGCGGTCGGGCCGACCGGGGGAGACGTCCACAGGCTGTGCACAGCGGGTGTGCACAGCCTGTGGGTGACCGCGGCGGGTCGGCACCCGGCCCGAGCGGAGGGATCAGCCGGAGAGGCGGACCGGCATGATCAGGTACTGGTAGGCCTTGTCCTCCTCGGCGTCCACCGAGACCTTGCCGCTGAGCAGGGCCGGCTTGGTCGGGGTGGTGAAGCTCAGCTGGGCGAACGGGGAGTCGATGGCCTTGAGGCCCTCCTCCAGGTAACCCGGGTTGAAGGCGATCGAGATGTCGTCGCCCTCCAGGTCGGCCTCGATCCGCTCGGTGGCCTGGGCGTCGTCGCCCGAACCGGCCTCCAGGGTCAGCACGCCCTGCTCGAAGTTGAGCCGGACCGGGGTGTTGCGCTCGGCGACCAGCGAGACGCGCTTGAGCGCCTCCAGGAAGGGCTGCGTCTGGATCGCGGCGACCGCGCTGAACTCGGTCGGGAAGAGGCTGCGGAACTTGGGGAACTCGCCCTCCAGCAGCCGGGTGGTGGTCCGGCGGCCGGCGCCCTCGAAGCCGATCAGGCCCTCGCCCGCGCCGCCCGAGGAGAGCGCGATCGAGACGGTGTCGCCGCTGCCCAGGGACTTGGCGATGTCCTGCAGGGTCTTGGCGGGCACCAGGGCGACCGCGGAGATGTCCGACTGCTCGGGCTTCCACAGCAGGTCGCGGACGGCGAAGCGGTAGCGGTCGGTGGCGGCCAGGGTGATCCGGTCGCCCTCGATCTCGACCCGGACGCCGGTGAGGACCGGCAGGGTGTCGTCCCGGCCGGCGGCGACCGCGGCCTGGCTGACGGCCGAGGCGAAGACGTCGCCGGAGACGGTGCCGGTGGCGGTCGGCATCTGGGGCAGCGCCGGGTACTCGTCCACGGGCAGGGTCGGCAGGGTGAAGCGGGAGCTGCCGCAGACCACGCTGACCCGCTGGCCGTCGGTGGAGATCTCCACAGGCCTGTTGGGAAGGTTGCGCGAGATGTCGTTGAGCAGGCGACCGGAGACCAGGACGGTGCCGGCCTCCTCGACGTCCGCCTCCAGCTCGACCCGGGCCGAGACCTCGTAGTCGAAGCCGGACAGCGCCAGGCTGCCCTCCTGCGCGGTCAGCAGCAGGCCGGCCAGCACCGGCACCGGCGGCCGTGCCGGGAGGCTGCGAGCAGCCCAGGCCACCGCCTCCGCGAGGACGTCACGCTCCACCCGGAACTTCACCGGTAACCGCCTCCTGGATCGAGCGCTCCCGCTCGCACTCTGGTTCGTCTGATCTTGATCGTCGGTCCGCCTGTCCGCCGAGCTCTGCCACTCCGCTTCCAGTCGCCAAGGACAGTCTGACGTACTCCGCCGACAGACGGGGCAGACGGGCGGAAGCGAACCCGAACAGGTGTCGGGGAGCGGCTGTCCACAGATTTCGGGCCCACCCACTTTGAAAGCAGGTTCACGGTCTATCTGTGTAGCGGTAGTAGTAGGGCCTGTGGAAACCGTGGATAACCCCGTTTCCGCAGGTCAACGCCCGGATTTTGTCCACAGTGCGTGTGGACGGCGGCTGTGGACGGGCAGGCCGCGCTGTGGACAGCCGAGCGTTACCCACAGGGCACGCTGGGTATCCACAGGTTATCCCCAGGACTGTCCCCAGATCCGGGCCCGGTTATCCACGGGCGCCGGTCAACTTTTCGTGACGCCTTTCACACCAGGGTATGAACGGCAGCTCACGGTTGTCGAACTGTGGACCCCGCTGTGGACAACCTGGGGATAACCGCCCCGGCCCTGGGGACAACCGGTGGATAACCCGAACGGCCCACTGGCGGCCCGTCAATTGTCCACACCCTGTGGATAACCGTTGTGCACAAGTCCACAGGCACCTGACCTGCGCGGAAGAGCGTAGCGGCGACGAGCCTGTGGACGAATTCTGGATAACTCCGGACTCCCCAGCCTGTGGACCGTGCAGAAGGCGCCCGTCCTGTGGACAACTGCCCTGCGCGCCCTCGGTTTTCGAGTCACCGGTCAGTTGTTCGGCGCGGGCTGTGGACTGGTGGGCCGTCCGTTGCCCGATCCCTGCCCGGCCGGGGTCCGGCGCACACCTTCGGGGATGCGAAAAGGGCGTCAGGATGGCTCCTGACGCCCTTTTCCGGCCGGCGGGCCGACGGGCCCGACTCGGTGGTGCCGACTAGCTCTTGATGCGGTTGGTGAGTTCGGTGACCTGGTTGTAGATGGAGCGCCGCTCGGCCATCAACGAGCGGATCTTGCGGTCCGCGTGCATCACCGTGGTGTGGTCTCGGCCGCCGAACTGCGCGCCGATCTTCGGCAGCGACAGGTCGGTGAGCTCCCGGCACAGGTACATGGCGATCTGGCGGGCGGTCACCAGCACCCGGCTGCGCGAGGAACCGCAGAGGTCGTCCACGCCCAGGCCGAAGTACGCGGCGGTCTGCTGCATGATGACCTGCGCGGTGATCTCCGGGCCGGCGTCCTCGTCCCCGCCCGGGATCAGGTCCTTGAGGACGATCCCGGCCAACTCCAGGTCCACCGGAGCCCGGTTGAGGTTGGCGAAGGCGGTGACCCGGATCAGCGCGCCCTCCAACTCCCGGATGTTGCGGGTGATCCGGGACGCGATGAACTCCAACACGTCGGCGGGAGCGTTCAGTTGCTCCTGGATCGCCTTCTTGCGCAGGATCGCGATCCGGGTCTCCAGCTCCGGCGGGGTGACGTCGGTGATCAGGCCCCACTCGAAGCGGTTGCGCAGCCGGTCCTCCAGCGTGGTCAGCAGCTTGGGCGGCCGGTCCGACGAGAGGACGATCTGCTTGTTCGCGTTGTGGAGGGTGTTGAAGGTGTGGAAGAACTCCTCCTGGGTGGACTCCTTGCTCGCCAGGAACTGGACGTCGTCCACGAGCAGGATGTCCATGTCCCGGTAGCGGCGGCGGAAGGTGTCCGCCTTGCCGTCCCGGATCGAGTTGATGAACTCGTTGGTGAACTCCTCCGAGGACACGTAGCGCACCCGGGTGCCCGGGAAGAGGCTGCGCGAGTAGTGCCCGATGGCGTGCAGCAGGTGGGTCTTGCCCAGCCCGGACTCGCCGTAGATGAAGAGCGGGTTGTACGCCTTGGCCGGGGCCTCGGCGACCGCCACCGCCGCCGCGTGCGCGAAGCGGTTGCTGGCGCCGATGACGAAGGTGTCGAACAGGTACTTGGGGTTCAGCCGGGCGGCCGGCTCGTCCTTGCGCGAGCCGCCGGCCGGGGGAGCGCCGGGCGGGGCGGGCACCCCGGGGACGGCGGGGCGCTCGGCGGACCGCTCCGGGGCGGCCTTCTCGGCCGGGCGGCCGCCGGCGAGCCGGGAGCCGTGTCCGCGTCGGCCCGCGCCGGTGCGCGGCTGCTCGCCGGGACCGGGGCCGTACGCGCCGCCGAAGAGGTCGCCCTGGGTGGTGGAGGGCGGGCTGGGCAGGGGCCGCGGCGCCGGGCGGGGCGCGGGCTCCTCGGGCTCGTGGTACGGCGCCTGGGGCTCCTGGTAGCCGGGCCAGGGCTGGGCCGGCTGGGCGCCGTAGGGCGCGGGGCGGTGCTCGTAGCCGCCGGTGTCGTAGCGGGGGCGCTCGTAGTCCTGTTCGTACGGCTGCTGCTGGTAGCCCTGGTCGCCGTAGCCCTGGTCCTCCTCGGCCGGGCCCGGGTACGGCTCGGTGGGGGCCTGGGCGACGGGTGCGGTGGGCACGGCGTTGGCGTCGACCATCACGGCGATCCGGACCGGACGACTGAGCTCGCGGCTGAGCGCGTCGGTCAACTGGGGCAGCAGCCGCCCCTCCAGCACCTGCTTGGCCCGCTCGTTCGGGGTCGCCAGCAGGGCGGTGTCGTGCATCATCCACATCGGCTGGGTGCGCTGCACCCACTGTTTGTCCATCTCCCCGACGTCGGGGTCGCTGACCAGCCGCTCGACGACCCTCGCCCAGACCGGGACGAGGTCGCTGTTGACATCAGCCACTGGTGCACGCTTTCCAAGAACAAACCAGACAAGTTCTGCAACGGTAGTCAGCGAACAGGGACGGATCAAGTCGTTGTCCACAGGCTGTGGGTAAGTGGCCTCCCGAGGGCTGGTTTGACCCTCGCGCCCCGTCCCGCGTACCGTAACCAGGTCGAGTTGTCGATGGCCGCTGCCGCATGTCCGCGGGTCCACCCGCTCCATAAGGCGCGCAGCACGGGCGCCGTGGATTGCCTCAGACCCCAGCCGAACTGGGGCGATGGGCCGGATTTCCGAATCAGGGGAGATCACGCGGACGCACGGTGACGGCCAAGCGACCCCCCGTCATCCTACGATTCACCTCAGGAGCCCCCGAGTGAGCAAGCGCACCTTCCAGCCGAACAACCGTCGTCGCGCGAAGACCCACGGCTTCCGGCTGCGTATGCGTACCCGCGCCGGCCGCGCCATCCTGGCTGCCCGCCGTGGCAAGGGCCGCGCCAGCCTGTCCGCCTGATCCACGCCAGAGTCTGTTGTGCTGCCCTCCGAGAATCGGCTGCGGCGGCGCCAGGACTTCGCGACCGCGGTGAAACGCGGTCGCCGGGCCGGCCGGCCCCTTCTGGTCGTCCATCTCAGCAGAGACGGTGACCCGCAGGGGCAGACCGACCGGACCAGCGACTCCCGCCCGCACGTCGCCGAGGGGACTCCTTCGGCGCGTGCGGGTTTCGTCGTGAGCAAGGCCGTTGGCCCGGCGGTCGTTCGCAATCTGGTCAAGCGCCGGTTGCGCCATCTCGTCCGTGATCGTCTGTCCAGGCTGCCCGCCGGTAGCCTGATAGTGGTGCGTGCGCTGCCCCAGGCCGCGACCGCCTCGTACCAGGACCTCGAACGTGACCTGGACGCGGCGCTGAAGCGGCTGCTGAGGGCCGAGCCCGCCGCAACGGCGCCGACGGGAGCAGGGCGATGAAGTACCTGCTGATGGGTCTGATCAGGGTCTACCAGTGGACCATCAGCCCACTGCTCGGTCCGGTCTGCCGTTACTACCCCTCCTGCTCGCACTACGGCTACGAGGCCGTCAAGGTGCACGGAGCGGTCAAGGGCGGCGGACTGACCGTCTGGCGCATCCTGCGCTGCAACCCCTGGTCGCCCGGCGGGGTGGACCACGTTCCGCCGCGCAAGCACCCGGTGTGGCACCGCCGGCTGCGTGATCTGCTGAGCCCCAAGAGCGGGACCGCCGAGCCGGAGCCGGTGGCGAAGCCCGATGTCCAAGGAGTCTGACCGGTGACCTTCGGTTTTCTGAGTCCCCTCTACACGGCGGTGTCCTGGATCATCGTCCAGTTCCACTCGCTGTACAGCCACGTCTTCGATCCGGACGGCGGCTGGGCCTGGGGTCTGGCCATCGCCTCGATGGTGGTCGTCATCCGGATCTGCCTGATCCCGCTCTTCGTGAAGCAGATCAAGGCGACCCGGGCCATGCAGGCGATCCAGCCGAAGATGAAGGCCATCCAGGAGCGCTACAAGAACGACCGGCAGCGCCAGTCCGAAGAGATGATGAAGCTGTACAAGGATGCGGGTACCAACCCGTTTTCCAGCTGCCTTCCCATCATCGTCCAGGCGCCGTTCTTCACCGCCCTCTACGGTGTGCTGTCCAAGGTCGCCAACCACCACGACATCGGTGTGATCCACGGCTCCCTGCTGGTGAGCGCCGGCAAGGCGCACATCTTCGGCGCCCCGCTCTCCGCGACCTTCGTCAGCAGCCCCGAGACCAGCGTCAAGATCGTCACCGCGGTGATGATCATCATGATGTCGCTGTCGCAGTTCGTCACCCAGCGCCAGCTGATGACCAAGAACGTCGACCTCACGGTCAAGACGCCGTTCATGCAGCAGCAGAAGATGCTGATGTACGTCTTCCCGGTCATGTTCGCCGTCATGGGCATCAACTTCCCGGTGGGTGTCCTGGTCTACTGGCTGACCACCAACGTCTGGTCGATGGGCCAGCAGCTGGTCGTCATCCGCAACAACCCGACCCCGGGCAGCAAGGCCTTCCAGGAGCGCCAGGCGCGTCTGAAGAAGGCCGGCCGCCTGCGCGCGGACGGTACGGAGATCAAGGGCGCGCTCTGGGGCATGCTGCCCCCGTCCAAGGCGGCCATCGCCGAGGCGGCCTCCGCCGCCACCGTGGTCGAGGACTCGGTCCGGGCGAGCCGCCAGCAGCCCCGCCGCCAGACCAAGGCCCAGCGCCAGCACGGCGGTGCCGCCCAGGCGGCCGAGCCGAGCGAGAGCACCCCGGTCGAGCAGCCCTCCGAGGAGCCCGTCGCGACCGACTCCGGCGCCGAGCCGGCAGCCGGCAAGCAGACCGTGGCCAAGCCCGGCGGCACCAAGCAGGGCACCCGGCAGCAGCCCAAGCGCGGCGGCCAGCGGCCGAAGAAGAAGTCCTGACCGGCCCCTGGCCTCGTTGTGGCAGCTGCGAAGAGCTTCGTTCCCCGCCCGCCAGCCGGGCCCATCTCCGAAGGAGTCCATCAGTGACGGAAGGCACCACCTCCGCCGTCGAGACCGAGGCCGCCGCCGGCGCGGACGAGAATCTCGTCACCCGCCTGGAGCAGGAGGGTGACATCGCGGCCGACTACCTGGAGGGTCTGCTCGACATCGCGGACCTCGACGGTGACATCGACATGGACGTCGAGGGCGACCGCGCCCTGGTCTCCATCGTCAGCGACGGCAACGACCGCGCGCTGCAGCGACTGGTCGGCCAGGACGGCGAGGTGCTGGAGGCCCTGCAGGAGCTGACCCGGTTGGCTGTCCACCGGGAGACCGGTGAGCGCAGCCGCCTCATGCTGGACATTGCCGGCTTCCGGGCCCGCAAGCGCGAGGAGCTGGCCGCGCTCGGCGCCGAGGCCGCCGAGCAGGCCAGGAGCACCGGCGAGCAGGTCAAGCTGCGGCCGATGACGCCGTTCGAGCGCAAGGTCGTCCACGACGCGGTCGCGGCCGCCGGTCTGCGCAGCGAGTCGGAGGGCGAAGAGCCCCAGCGGTGCGTGGTCGTGCTGCCGGTCTGAGGCCGGCGGATCGATGACCGGTCGCCGCGGCGGCCGGTGAGCCTTACCGGACGCGACCCCGTCCGCCTCGTGCGGGCGGGGTCGTTGTTCCTTCTGGGATGTTTCACGTGAAACAGTGCGTTGAGCGGGTCGGTGGATCCGGAGATCGGAGAGGTCGAGATGGACACGGAGAGCGCGGCCGCCGGCCGTCCGGGGGCGGACGTGAACCCTGACGCCGAGGGGCGGGCCGCCGAGGCGGCCGAGACGTCCGAGGCGCCCGAGCTGGACGTGCTGGCCGAGGCGCCGGCCGCCGCCCGGGAGGTCTTCGGCGACCGCTTCGACGCCGCCGTCCGCTACACCGAGCTGCTGGCGACCGCGGGGGTCCGACGCGGGCTGATCGGCCCGCGCGAGGTGCCCCGGCTGTGGGACCGCCACGTGCTCAACTGCGCGGTGCTGGCCGAACTGCTGCCCTCCGGGTCCACCCTGTGCGACGTGGGCTCCGGTGCCGGCCTGCCCGGCATCCCGGTGGCCCTGGCCCGTCCGGACGTCTCGGTGACCCTGCTGGAGCCGCTGCTGCGCCGGACCACCTTCCTGGAGGAGGTCGTCCGGGAGCTGGCGCTGGAGAACGTCACGGTGCTGCGCGGCCGCGCCGAGGAGATGGTCGGCAAGCTCGCGGTGGACGTGGTGACCGCCCGGGCGGTGGCGCCGCTGGACCGGCTGGCCGGCTGGGGCATGCCGTTGCTGCGCCCGCACGGGCAGATGCTGGCGCTCAAGGGCGACAGCGCCGAGCAGGAGCTGGCCGACTCGCGCGCCGGGCTGGCCAAGCTGGGCGCCGTCGAGTGGACCGTGATCTCGGTCGGCGAGGGCACCCTGGAGACCTCGACCCGGGTGGTCCAGGTCAAGGCGGGGGAGAGCCCCGGCGGCGTGAAGGCCGCGACCCGGCGCGCCAAGGTGGCCCGGGCCGGTCGCAACGCCGGCGCCAGGAACGGCACCGCCGGCCGGGGCGGTCGGCGCCGCGCCCGCTGACCCCGGAACAGCCGCTACGACGGGCGGACGGTCCTCCTCGAAGGGGAACCGTCCGCCCGCGTCGTTCAGGTGACGGGCGGGCCGACAGTCGGACATCGGAGTGTCGCAACGTCAGATTTCCGACATAGCGGGCATGGTGTTTCGCGTGAAACGTCGCTCCTTGCTCTCCGACAGCTTCGATTGGCGGCCCCGCCGCGGGCTCGGCCTCTTCCGGGCGGCGACTGTTGCCGCTCCGGTTTCACGTGAAACACTGAGCCCCATGCAGGACTCGGAGACCATCGACCAGATCGATGACACGCCCATCGCACGGGCTGCCCAGGCTGCGGTTCAGGCGATCGGCCGAGCGGGGGAGGGGCTGCCCCGGCCCGCCGCCACCCGGGTGATCGTGGTCGCCAACCAGAAGGGCGGGGTGGGGAAGACCACCACCACCGTGAACATGGCGGCCTCACTGGCCATGCACGGGCTGCGCGTCCTGGTGGTCGACCTCGACCCCCAGGGCAACGCCTCCACCGCCCTCGGCATCGACCACCACGCCGAGGTGCCGTCCATCTACGACGTCCTGGTCGAGGGCAAGCCCATGGCCGACGTGGTCCAGCCGGTCGTGGACGTCGAGGGGCTCTTCTGCGTGCCCGCCACCATCGACCTGGCCGGCGCGGAGATCGAGCTGGTCTCGCTGGTGGCCCGGGAGAGCCGGCTGCAGCGTGCCATCGCCGCCTACGAGCAGCCGCTGGACTACATCCTGATCGACTGCCCGCCCTCGCTGGGCCTGCTGACGGTCAACGCCCTGGTGGCCGGCCAGGAGGTGCTGATCCCGATCCAGTGCGAGTACTACGCGCTGGAGGGCCTCGGCCAGCTGCTGCGCAACGTCGAGCTGGTGCGCGCGCACCTCAACCCCGCGCTGCACGTCTCGACCATCCTGCTCACCATGTACGACGCCCGGACCAGGCTGGCCGCCCAGGTCGCCGAGGAGGTCCGGACCCACTTCCAGAACGAGGTGCTGAGCACGGCGATCCCGCGCTCGGTCCGCATCTCGGAGGCGCCCAGCTACGGGCAGACGGTGCTGACCTACGACCCGGGTTCGACCGGGGCGCTGTCGTACCTGGAGGCCGCCCGCGAGCTCGCGCTGCGCGCGGTCGGCCAGGGCGGCGGCTCGCTGGTGGGCCAGCAGCGGGGCGGCAGCGGTACGGGGCACGGCGCCCCGGTGGCACAGCACGGTACGACGGAGGGTCATCAGTGAGTGGTCGCAGGGGTCTCGGACGAGGGCTGGGGGCGCTGATCGGCCCGGCCGCGCCGGCGGACGGCGGGGCGGCGCAGCCGGTCGCGGCCACGCCCGCGCCGGCCTCGGTGGCGCCGACCGGCGCGACGTCGCCGGCCTCGGTGCCGGTGCTGCCGGGCGGTCGCGCCACGGTGGCGGCCCGGGCGGCCGTCGGGCGGCGGCCGGAGCAGCCGGCGCCGGTCCCCGGTGCCTCCTTCGCCGAGCTGCCGCTGGACGTGATCACCCCCAACCCGCGCCAGCCGCGCGAGGTGTTCGACGAGGACAAGCTGGCCGAGCTGGTCGCCTCCATCAAGGAGGTGGGCCTGCTCCAGCCGATCGTGGTGCGCCAGGTCGAGGCCGGGCGCTACGAGCTGATCATGGGCGAGCGCCGCTGGCGGGCCTCCCGTGAGGCGGGCCTGGAGCGGATCCCGGCGATCGTCCGGGCCACCGAGGACGACAAGCTGCTGCTGGACGCCCTCCTGGAGAACCTCCACCGGGCGGAGCTGAACCCGCTGGAGGAGGCGGCCGCCTACGACCAGCTGCTGCGGGACTTCTCCTGCACCCACGAGGAGCTGGCCGACCGGATCGGCCGCTCGCGCGCGCACGTCTCCAACACGCTGCGGCTGATGAAGCTCCCGGCGTCCGTCCAGCGTCGCTTGGCGGCCGGCACGCTGGCGGCCGGGCACGCGCGGGCGCTGCTTCCGCTGACGGATCCCGAGGCCCAGGAGAAGCTGGCCACCCGGATCATCGCCGAGGGCCTCACGGTGCGCAACGTCGAGGAGATCGTCCTGCTGATGCGCACGGAGGAGCCGCAGGAGGCGAAGCGGCAGACGCCGAAGGCGGGCAAGCTCATCTCCCCGGCCTTCAACGACCTGGCGAGCCGGCTGTCGGACCGCTTCGACACCCGGGTCAAGGTCGAGGTGTCGCAGCGCGGCGGCAAGCTGGGCAAGGGCAAGGTGGTGCTGGAGTTCGGTTCGGTGGAGGACCTCAACCGGATCCTGGACAGCATGGCCCCGGGCGAGGACGGTCTGCGGCTGTCGCAGGGCTGAGCCCGTCCGGACCGAGGGCGACGACCCGATGGGTGCATGTGCCACGTGAGCGCTGTTTCACGTGAAACATGCACCCATCGGCGTTCGTGGGGGAATGCTCGACCCTGAGAGGGAGGAGGAGGTACGGGCCATGGGACGCCGGATCGCTCCGCTGACGCTGGACAACCTCGCGGACCTGCCGACGGACTGCCGCTCCTGCGTGTTCTGGGAGCTGGACCCGGTCAGCGCCAAGGAGGCGGTGGAGTCGGGGAAGCCGGAGCTGGAGAAGGAGGGGTGGATCTCCGCGGTGCTGCTGGAGTGGGGGTCCTGCGGCCGGATCGTCTACGTGGACGACCAGCCGGCCGGTTTCGTGCTCTACGCGCCGCCCGCGTACGTGCCCCGCTCCCAGTCCTTCCCGACCAGCCCGGTCTCGCCGGACGCCGTTCAACTGATGGTCAGCCGGGTGCTGCCCGGCTACCAGCGGCAGGGGCTGGGCCGGGTGCTGGTGCAGACCGTCGCCAAGGACCTGCTGGGGCGCGGGGTGCGGGCGATCGAGGCCTTCGGCTCGGCGGGCCGGGTGCCGACCAGCTGCGTGCTGCCGGCCGACCACCTGCTCGCGGTCGGCTTCAAGACCGTACGGCCGCACCCGCGCTACCCGAGGCTGCGGTTGGAGGCCCGGACCACCCTGTTCTGGCGCGGAGACGTGGAGGGGGCGCTGGAGCGGCTGCTCGGCGGCGGGCGGAAGGAGCCGGCACTGCGGCCGTTCTGACCGGCGCCGCGGAACGGTGGTGCCGCAGAACGGCGGCGGGGCTCCCCGAGTGGGGA